>CAZPND010000018.1:0-26281 GCA_964587975.1 uncultured Candidatus Bathyarchaeia archaeon | reverse complement strand
TTGACTATGAACTTTACTTTCAACTGGTTTGCGTCAACGTAACGGATGATTTGCTCGGCTTCATTAGAGGTGTCAAATCCAGGGTCAATTATGATGGCTTCTTTTGTTTCGGGACAGTTAGCAACATAACAGTTGGTTGACAGCATTCCAACATTGAAAGCTTGAATCTGCATGGAGCCTCAACTTTTGGATTGTGGTCAAGGTAAATAAATTGTTTGCATGGCTTTCAGGGAACAACTTGTTAAAAACGGCGCGATCTGATGGCCAAGCAGCGTAGCAGGGGTCACCGACAATAGGCAATACACTTTTCTACTGCTCCATATTCTGTAATACAAAAACAATCAGGAAAATTACGCTATGAGTGAGCTTCCAAGTGACGCCGTTAATACTCAGGATTTTCAGCAGTCGGATTTTGAAAGAATAATGCCGTTAGTCGCCGCTGAGTTTCAAATTGAAGAGGCTCTGATGGATCAAGGGACGCCCACGTATTATCTTGTGTGGCCTCAAGAGACTAAGCAGGCTTTTCTTAGACTGCTGAAGCGTCTGGAAGAAATGGGGTTAATTGCTTATCTTCGCAAAGTAGACGGGCGAATAGTTCTGACGGTGGTTCCGAAGCCGCCTGTGAAACCTAGTAACCCAAGAACGAATGTGATTTTGCTAGTAGCCACAATAGCCACCACTTTCGTCACTGGCTACATAGGTTTTCCAGAAACAGGCATTAACCCATTTATAACCGGAGCAATCTTCTCGGCAGCCATATTGTTGGTCCTTGGAATCCACGAAATGGGTCACAAGATAACTGCGAACAAAAAGAAGATAGATGCCACTTCACCATATTTTATTCCAGGACCGCCGCCGCTTGGAACTTTGGGCGCAGTGATCATGCAGAAGTCTTTGCCGCCTAACAGGGACGCATTGTTTGATGTGGGCGCTAACGGCCCTGTCGCAGGCTTCGTGATTGCCTTGCTCTGTAGCGCCGTTGGGATGACGTTGCTGATTCCGACGACTATGCCGGCTGAGGGTGGCGGTTTGAACTTAATTCCCGTAAGCTGGCTGCTGTTACTGCCTGCGCTGTCAAGTTTAAACTTGATTCCATCGTTAACGGGAACAAACAACGGGTGGGCTTTGCATCCCTTACTCTGGGCTGGATGGGCGGGCATGGTCGTTACGATGCTTAATTTACTGCCTGCTGCGATGCTTGATGGCGGTCACGTGGCAAGATCAACTCTTGCAGGGGATAAACCTCGGCTGGTTTTGACGTTTGCTTCAGTGGCTCTTTTGCTATTCACAGGCACCGAATTTGTTATCATGGCGTTTCTGATAGTGTTCATGGCTATGTTTAAGCATCCGGGTCCACTGGATGACGTGTCCAGCTTGTCGAGAAAAAGGAAACTTTTAACTGCTGTTCTGGTTGCTGTTTTCATATTGTCGTTTCCGATAAGAGTTTAAGGGTAATCTGTATTTGTGTTGAACAGTTAAACAATAAGGTTTATTACATTTAATTTATCTTGCAGATAATGAATCAAAACCCGAAATGTTGATAGAGGCAGAAATAAACGTGAAGGGTATAATCGTGGTGGCTTTCTTTTCGCTTTTCGCAGCAGCCTCATTGTTGATTCCCGTTCCGATGTTTCCAGGCAGCTGGTTCGTTGGGTTAATGGGTCAAGGAGCCTTAGAGTACATGAGCGTGCTAAGTGCATTGTTTAACGGCTTGTTCTACGGCGTTATTTTGTGGACTGTTTTCACCGCTTTAAGTCGGAAACTCAGTGAATAAAAAGTTGTGCGTTGCTATCTGGTTGTTAAACCTTCGATGGCTTGCTGAAAACCAGTGAGCTTAATGTGGCTACTGCATTCGCTGCACATTATTACGAGTTCCACAAGTTCATCGTTGACTACCTTTGTATCCACGATTTTGTAGACTTGTTCCGATTCATCTTCAGGAGATATCACGGTTCCGCATTTTGGGCATGGGAATGAGCCATCTCCGTCAATCTGCGTGAGGTCTATCGTGTAAGGCACGCGGTTTTTGGACATGCTTTTCTTCATCATGTTTTTTCACATCTTGAGCTTTCTTGATAGCAGTTACTAATTAACGATTATGAATCACTAATCAGTAAACCACGTACATTTAAGATTTATCAACATCCACTTGTCACCATTCAAAGCTTTCAGGTGATATGTAGTCGCCAAAGCGCTCCTTGGCCTCAACCAGACGCTGACGCTGCTGATCCAGTATCTCAAAAAGCTCTGCTGGCGTATCAGAAACGTTTTCCTGATAGAAGCGTTGTACACGTTCAATTTTTGCCAAGTTTTCAGGGACACGAATGGTAAACTGTTTCACATAGTCTTCCTTGGAGTAATCTTTACCCAACACTCGTTTGAAGAGTTTTTTCAAATCCTCGTATTTTGGTAGAAAACCGGTAGGAGCCCTTATCGCCCCAGCTTCGCCGTGAACACGCAGTTCCATCCACTTTATCCATACATGTTTGTCCTGAGGAGAGTTCAAAAACTTGCCGTTGCCCCTTTCCCTCAGGAAGTAGTTTACACCGAAGACAAGCGGCACTTTCTTAAGCTTCCTTCCAAACTCCAAGTTGTTACAGACGTTTTGACCTAACGGAATGGAGATAAAGTCCTGAGTGCTCATCATATTTATCTCTGGAACACCTTCTTTACCGATTGTTGCAAAGGTTGTTTCAGTCTCCAAAGAAGCACCGTAAGCGATGATTCCGTGCTCCCAATCAAAGCTCTGCTGCACAGGCACGTATGCCCTAGCGTCTCGGCCACCATACAGTATACCGCTCAGCTCCACGCCCATCGGGTTGTCCAATTCAGGGTCACAGTTCTCCAGTGCCTTAAGTGCCACAGCGTAACGGGCGTTTTTGTGTGCAGCTGGAATTTCTTTGCCGTTCTCATCCTTCTTTCCTTCATGCCATTCTCCTGAAAAGTTGACACCTTCTTTAGGAAGTTCACTACCCATGCCCAGCCAGTACGGTTTGCCTTCATTAACCAGCACGTTAGAGAAGATTACTTCGCCTATGCTGTTAAGCACCTTGTAAATTAACGCGTCGTCATCAGGGTTGACGTCTTGGATTATGCCGAATATGCCAGATTCAACGTTCACGGCGCGGGCAACTGAACCGATGTCGCGAATATACGCAATATCGTCTCCAACTATGGTTTCTCCAGGAAGCATGGCAGTTGATGTCTTGCCGCAAGCGCTGGGAAAAGCTCCAGAAAAGTAGGTTTTACGGCCGCCTGGACCGTGTACACCCATAATCATCATGTGTTCAGCCAGCCACCCCTCATAGTTAGCCTGTCGTATGGCTAGGCGGAAGGCAAGTTTTTTGAAGCCCACCGAGTTCCCTGCGTACTGGGTGTTGGCGCTGTAGATCGTGCTGTCCATGTAATCGATGTATATGCATTTCTTGCCGTATTCTGCGCTGGTCATATTCGCAGTTAATTTGCCTGTGGAGTGCACGACGCGCAGAAATTCCCTGTTTGGTTCTGATTGGCGGAACACTTCATAGCCAGTCCTGTAAAGCAGGTCTTCTGAGTGAGCCACGTACCATGAGTCGGTGCATTGCAAGCCGAGAATTGTGAACACTGAGTTAGGAGGCCCCAGGGAGATGAAGCGTACAATCATTGTGCGGTCTTTCATTGAATCTCTTAGCAGCCCTTTTGCTTCCACGAGCCCTTCTTGCCGGTCGATTTGGTTTAGGGCTTTGCTGAAGGAAACGCCTCTGGGCACGAGGTATTTAGTGGCTTGTCGGTCTCGGCCTTGGTCGTGTATGCCGTCGAAGTGGACGGTGTGGCCTTCCAGCTTCAAAACGGTTTCTTCTTCGGTGGCGATTGCTTGTTGCCTAACGTGCGCTATGTCTTCGGCGGAGTCGCTGCATATGAAAATTTTCTCGCAGTTACACATGTCACTGGATTTGGCGATGAACTCGTATACTTTATGATTTTTTATGGCGCAGAGTTTCTCATAGCATTTTTCGCTCATTTTCGGGCGTAATGCTTCAAGGTAACCATTCATCTTTTCATCACAAAGCTTTACAGTTCGTTAACGGTTCCGGGGACTCTTGGGAACGGTTGGGTCTCTGCTATGTGTTTGACGCCGCTTATCCAGCCTACCAAGCGTTCCATGCCTATTCCTCCGCCAGCCGTGGGCTTCAGCCTTCCTTCCTTCGCTAGCTTCAGCACTAACGCGTAGTTTTCTTTGGTGATTTGGTCCCGTTCAATTTTCTTAAGAATCTTTGCGTATTCCCATTCTCGTTTGGCGCCAGATAGCACTTCTCCGTATTTAGGCAGAAACAGGTCGTAGTTGTCCCATTTGCCTGTTTTAAAGTCTTCGAAGTCGTAGAATTCACGGGGTATGTTTGTAACCCACACGGGTTCTCGGGTTTCCTCTGATATGCCTTCTTCCCAGTCTGCGCCGTACTTGGCTTCTAACTCCTGCCGATCAATAACCTTAAAGGGCCTCTTGGGGGAAATCAACGTATCGCACCTGCAGAGGAAAGTTAACTCGTCTTTCATGTCGCGTTTCAAGCTTGTCACCAAGCCGCAGATGGCGTCTTCAACCAGGGTCATAACGTCTTTTGAGGATGCGTCTCTTGCTTCGAAGTCCAACTGGGTGAACTCGTAGATGTGTTTGCCTGTTTTTGCGCGTTCGGCTTTTTCTATGCGGATGTTAGGTGACAGTATGAACAGTTTCGGATAGGCAAAGGAAGCGGCGATTAGCTTGTGAATTATCATGCTTGCTGTGGTGCGGACGGTTTTTCCATAAATGTCCACCTCGATGCGTTTTTCGATGGAGGCGCCTGGGTCAGGCCACAGGGGGTCGGTTGATTGTGAAAGTGCTACGGGCAGCAGCCACTGGAAGCCGCTGTCCACAAACTTTGAAGTGAGATTCTTCAGAGTGTAGGTCATTACTTTGCCTATGTAGGCTTTTCTTTTGATTTCGCTTTCTGAAAGCTTGTCTAAGGGTTTTGGAATTTCGGTTAATGGTATGCTTTCTTGAGCTAATGCTTGTTTACTTTCCAAGGGTTTCAACTCGAATTTCAGTTTAGATACAATACGCGAGCTACGTAATAAATTTTTTATAAAAAATTTCATAAATTTTACAAAAACTATAAGCTTTTATACTGTACAATTGTAATAATTACAATTATGACGGTAAAACTCGACGAGAAAGACATTGCCATACTATCGTTGATACAGGAGAACAGCAAACTCACCGCAAGGCAGATTGCCCAACGAATAGACGCGCCGATAACGACTGTTTTCGCGAAGACAAAGCGCATGGAAGAACTCGGCGTAATACGGCAGTACAGGGCGATTTTGGCTCCTGAAACGCTTGACGCGGGTACGGCGGCGTTTGTTCTGGCGTCTGTTTCTTACAGGGCAAAGGCGGGTGAAGCCGCGATTTCGCAGAGGACGGTGGCGGAGGAAATCGCCAAGTTTCCTGAAGTTCAAGAAGTGTACATCATCACGGGTGACTGGGACTTGCTTGTGAAGCTTAGGGCTGAAAGCGTGGACGCGGTGGGTAAGTTTGTGGTGGATAAGCTCAGGCTCATTAGTGGGCTTGAGAAGACGCTGACTTGTATGGTTTTTGAAACGGTGAAGGAGACAACGAAGATACGGTTGCCGCTGAAGAAAAAAGGGTGAAAACTCAGCTCAGGTTGATGTGGAGCTTGAATAATACAGCAAAGGCAGCGCCAGAAGCACCGTGTTCTTTCCCTTCCGCGTTAAAGCGTACTCAACTCTCAAAGGTGGTCCAGCGTCAACTTTTCGTGTTATGTAACCGTGTTTCGCCAGTGTTTTAAGCTTGTCCGACAGCGTGCGTGAGTTAACACCTAATATTTTTTTAATTTCGCCGAAGCCCGCGATGGTCTTCAGCAGAAGCGTGTAGAGGATTTCAAGGCTCCATTTTTGGAAGACAATGTTAAAGTTTTCCTCGAAACTTTTCAGGTCCTCTTTCAGCTCTTGAGGCGTTATCTCTTGTTTTTGCATTATTTGGTTAAGCGTGTCTTCTACGCCCTTGAGAGTTTGCTCCAAGCGGGCTTCTACTAGTTTGCGGAACTCGGCGCTAAGCGGAAGTTTCGTGCTCATGTGCGTTACACTCGGTGTGGATTAGCTCACTTCATAATTTATAAGGGTTTACTTATACAACAAGGTATAGAAAGTATAGTGAACTTTCACGGAGGAAAAACACTTGGAAAAGTTTGACGCCGTAGTTGTTGGCGCTGGAACAGCAGGCTGCTTAACCGCGAAAACCCTGGCGGAGGCAGGCTTGAAAGTTTGCTTGGTTGAAAAGAAGAAGAGAGAAGAGGTCGGCGAGAAGGTTTGCGGCGACGCGCTTGGCGAGCATCACTTGAAAACGCTGGGTTTGGAGAAGCCGCAGGGCGGAGAATTGGAGAAGCGGATTGAAGGCATCAGGATTTTCTCGCCTGACGAGAACACCATTTTCACCATTGCTCATGAGGATTTTGTGGGTTACATGTTGAACAGGCGGCTGTTTGGCCAGTGGCTGCTGAAAAAAGCGGTTGACAGCGGCGCCACGCTCATGGATTCCACCTGGTTTCTGGAACCCGTGTTTGAGAAAGGCTTTGTTGCGGGGATTACAGTGAAAAACGGGAAGGGCGAGACCATGCGGCTGAGCAGCAAGGTTGTGGTGGACGCCAGCGGCTTCAACGGCGTTGTCAGGCACAGGCTTCCTGCGGAGATGGGCATCGAACGGGACATCGCGAATGAGGATGTGGAAGCTTGTTACCGTGAGATACGGGAGCTTAAGCAGGAGAGCGAAAACACCAAGTACTGTGACATTTACCTGAACCAACAGGTGACGCCTGGAGGCTACACATGGGTTTTCCCGAAAAGCGGCACCAACGTCAACGCGGGCTTAGGCATCTGCATGCGCGGCGACTTCCCCAACCCGAAAAAGCAGTTTTACGATCACATTTTAACTAAGCCCGTTTTCGAGGGGTCGGTTCTTGTGAAAGGCGGCGCGTGGTTTGACCCGACCCGCAGACCCTTGGATAACATGGTTGGGAACGGCGTGGTGCTCACGGGCGACGCCGCGAGTTTGGTTAACCCGATTCACGGCGGCGGCATTGGACCTTCAATGCTGAGCGGTTTCTACGCGGGAAAAACAATCGCGGCGGCGCTGGAGAAAGGCGAACCCACCAAGGAGGCGCTTTGGCCTTACAACAAGATGTACATGGAATCTTACGGGAAGAAGCAGGCGAGCCTTGACGTGTTCCGCATGTTGCTGATTAAGAGCAGTGACGCGGACTTGAATTATGGGATGGGTTGCAAGCTGCTCACGGAGGATGACGTGTTGAAGGCGGGTTTGGGCGATGATTTCCACTTGAACATCGGTGAAACCGCAAGGCGAGTGTTCAGGGGCATAAAGCGCGTGCGTTTCCTCAATAAGCTTCGGCTGACGGTTAAGATGATGAGGCAGGTTCAAGCGCACTATGACACTTATCCTGAAACGCCGGAAAACTTTGAGCATTGGCGGCTGCAGACAGTGAGCCTTATTGAAGATGCAAGGGACAAACTCGTCGAAAGCAACTAAATGCCTTAACTAACCCTTATGTTTTTGGGAGGAACCCGCGTTAAGCCAAAACGCTTGGTCAAGTGTTGAAATCAGCATGTTGCCGACAAGGCAGGATAATTCACCAGTTCAGCTTCTTGCGCAACGCCTTTATGGTGCCTGAAACCGCCAAAACATGAACCGCCGCTTCCGCCCCCGCCAAAGACCTCATCGAAGCCAACGAAGCCCTAACCATGTTAACGGTGACAAGAGAAGTGCGAAGAATGGCGGTTTTCCGCTCCACATCGTAATCAATCAGCGTTAAGCCTGTGAGGCTTGCACCGTACTCGCCGTAAAGCTTCACCACGGCGTCCCAAACCGCGTACATGAACTCTTTCCTGCTGGCTGCCCCGTCAGAGTCAATCTGCAACGCCAAGTAACGCCGTTTCGCCCTCTTCAACAGTCCTTCCCTTCCCTAACCACGCGTATCCCAGGAGCCACAAACCCGGAACCAAGCTTCTCCCGGTTACGCTTAACAATCGCACAGGGGTTTTGTGAAACCGCATCCAACGCGAAATCCTCATCTAAACCGAAGAGAAACGCCAAAGCAGCCATCTCACGCGGCTTCCGCAAAAGCATCTCCACAGCAACACCGCTCGACACCACAATCGACACACGAGATTTCACGGCGACCTCAGCTTCCCGCCGCAAGCAGGAAAGCAGCCTAACCCTCGCAGGACCCTCCAAAACAAGCAGAGGCTTCACATCAACTTCCAAAGCCGCCAAACTATTGCTCGCCAACTCGGCTTCAGCCCTGTCGAAGAATCTGCGGCGGAAATCCAGCAAAGGAAAACTTATGAGGTCAACGCGGCGGTCCTTGGCTGCCTGTCGCGCAACCTGCTTGTTCTCGCACGCAACGCCAATCACCTCGAATTTTCGCCTCAGCCGCCGAAGCTGAACCATAAGGTCGTTGGGGGTTCGCGGTCGCAAGTCTACGCGCGAAGCAAAATCCACGTCAGCCTCTCTGCAGGTTTCCCGCAGCTTCGCCACTTCCTCCCGCCGCGTTTCGGGGGCAAGCGGCACGGCGATTAAGCGGTAGCCTAGTTTTGCCGCCTTGTTTATGAGGCGCGATGTTCCGGCAGAGTCTTTCACGTTCAGGCGCAGGTGTAAATCCGCGAAATCTCGTTTCATGGCAGCAACCCTGCGTTTCTGCATATTGCCACTATCTCGGTGGCGGTTTTGTTTTTGAAGTGGATCTTGAAGTGTATGGGGTCGTTCTGTGAAAACCTGAACTCGCCAGCGTAGGCGGATTGCTTGTCAAACCTTAGGTAAAGGTTACGTTTTTCCAGATACAACTTCAGGTCGCGGTCTAGCGTTTCCTTATCCAGCGAGGTTAAGCCAGCCCCGATTTTCTCGAGAACGGCGGGCAGCGCCTGTTTGTCCATAAGTTTGGTTTGGAAAAGTATTATGGGGTTTCCATGATGTCCTGTTAACATGGTTTTTTGGAAAATGATGCTTTCGCTTAGTTCTTCCGGCAGCACGTTGCGGACTGCGGTTAAGACTTTTTCAGGGTCTTCAGTGGCGTGGGCAAACACTCGAATGTCAATGTAGCCTATGGGCGGTTTAGAAGACACGAAGGCACCGCGTTCTGTTAAGGCGTGTTTCACTTTTTAGCTTTTTTCTCGGGTTGCGCCTTCGGCTCAGGCTTCGGTTTGGGTTTAGCTTCAGCTTTTTTCTTTTCCGAGTAGGCTTTTAACGCTTTCACGTTTTGGTCGTGCGCGGTTCTTCTTCGAATGTCAACGGGGATTTCCAGCTTTTTTGCTTCCGCCTTGTTTAAGCCTGCTTTTTTGAGTTCTTCAAGGCTGAAGCCTTTGCCGCTTCGCTGTTTTCCACTGGGCGTCAGGATTTCGGGTTTTATATGGTGCATACTACTTGGCTCCTCGGCGTTTGCTAGGTCTCACTTTCTCTGCGCCTCTGCCTCTCTTGTGTAAGCTCCGCACCCTTTTACCTGCACTAGTTAAGCTTCTATAAACGCGCCGGTGATGCTGCTTCTCCGTGATCCAGTTCACGTCCTTGTCGGTTTTTATCACAGGGTGATTTGGGTCCACGAGAAGCACTTCAAACCATTTGTGGCGTCCGTCTTCACCCACCCAGTAGCTGTTCAGAACCTCCAGGTTCGGGAATTTCTTGGCTGTGCGTTCCTCGCCGATTAGCCTGAGGTTTTTGGCGGGTTTAAACTTGGCGACCCCCATGCGTTTCGGTCTGCGTCCCGCTTTGGGCCGTTTCTTTCGCAAGCCACCTCTTCTGACGCGGACACGGGCGATGACGAAGCCTTGTTTGGCTTTGTAACCGAGTTTTCTGGCGCGGTCAAGGCGCGTAGGCTTTTCCACGCGGACAACGGTTCGCTGCTTTCGCCATCCGATTAGCCTCTGCGTCATAAGCTCGTCCACGTAGGACTTCTCCGGTTTAGACCATGCTTCAGCTATGTACTTGTATGCCATCTTTCTTTTTTCACCTCACATCTTACGTTTGCGGTTCAGCCCGTTAAGGGCCACATCCCAACGGACACAGATGGTCCGCCTGCAATTCTAATTGTTAGCGCCACGCTTAAAAATAAACCTTTCCCGAAACTCTAGTGCATGGAATAGTTTATAGTCACGTGTTTCAAGGAACTGCAGGAGCGCTGGTTTCTGCATGCTATTGGGCGGTTTTTGCGTCAATGCGGACCTACCCCTCTATAGTTCCTGCAATGAATCTCTATTAGGATCCAAATAGGCGGCAAATATGACGGGTTGTCTGTGCCTCGGTTAATAACCGTCTTATCTGCAGCGTCGGAGAGCTACGGGTAACATCTTCGGGTGGTCCTCGGAAACGGAATCGCATCAATAACGTTCTCCAAGTCAAGCATCCAAGCCAACAACCTTTCCAAGCCCATGCCGAAACCCACATGCGGCACCGTACCGTACCGCCGAAGGTCCAAGTACCAATCGTAATCCTTTTCGTTCAAGCCCATGTCCCGTATCCTTTTAATCAGCACGGTCTTATCTTCTTCTCTGGCGCCGCCCGTGGAAACCTCGCCGATTCTCGGAACCAACATGTCCACGGACAAGGCAACGTCGGGGCGGTCAGGCTGGGTCTTGCAGTAAAACGCCTTGATAGCCGCAGGATAATCATACACAAAAAACGGTTTGCCGAACTCGTCCGCCAAAATCTTCTCGTCCTCGTAGCCGAAGTCGTCACCCCACTTGAGCTTGCCGCCTTTCTTGCGGAGAACCTCCACCGCCTCAGAGTACGTCATTTTCGGAAAAGGCGTCTTAACCGCAGCCAGCTTGCTGACGTCGGCGCCTAACTCGTCAAGTTCCCGTTTGCACTTGTCAACGGTTTGACGACAAACATGCGCCATAAGCTCCTCTTCAAACTTCATCAGGTCGTTTATGTCGGCGAAGGGCCATTCGCCTTCGATGTGCCAGTACTCCGTCAGGTGCCTGATGGTCCTGCTTTTTTCAGCGCGAAACGACGGCGCGATGCAATAGACTTTCTCCAAGGAGTAGATGAGGATTTCAAGGTAAAGCTGGCTGCTCTGCGTCAAATACAGGTTCTGGTCGAAGTACTTCACGCCGAAAAGGGTGGAGCCGCCCTCAACAGCGCAGGAGATGAACATGGGCGGGGAAACCTCGGTGAAATCTTTGCTTTTAAAGAAGTCGCGGGCGAACTCCAACACGTCGGCTCGGAGTTTCATCACCAAGTTCATTCGGCGGCTTCGCAGCCACAAGTGGCGCACGTCACGGATGAACTGTTCGCTCTGGTCTTTGGTTATGGGGAAAAGCTCCGCCAAGCCTATTATGCCTATGTTTTCGGCGGCGATTTCGTAGCCTCCTGGCGCGCGAGTGTCGGGTTTGGCTGTGCCCTCCAGCGTCAGGGAAGATTCGATGGTTAACCGTTCCGCCTCGCTCCAGGCGGGGCTGCCTTTTTTGACGGTGCACTGGATGAAACCCGTGGAGTCGCGCACCAGCAGGAAAATCAGGGCTTTTCCTTCGCGTTTGCGGTAAACCCAGCCGCGTACGGTTACTTTCTGGTTCTCGTGGCAGCCGTCAAGGACCTCGCGAATCTTTACCAAAGCCATCATGCATCAACTTCTCTCTACTATTGTTTTCAAACCTAAATGCCTATCGATTAAATTTCCTTCACTGCGGGTTCGGAAACCTTCAACGCAACGAGCAAGGCGAAGGGCAAAGCCGCGGCAGCCAGCAAGAGGAAGGGCAGTTGAGGCGACACGAACGCGTAAAGAAACCCTACCACCAGCTGCAGCAAAGCCTGGGAGAGGTACATAAAAAATTGGATGCAGCCTGTGGCCGTGCCTCTGAGTTTTCGGGGAATCATGTCGCCCATCAGCACCTGATAGCTGTTTTGCTGCAGCATGTTGCCCAACCCGTAAAAGAAGAACGCCAGCAGAAGCATGTTGAAGTCGGCGTGGACGAAGAGAACCATGCCTGGAATGTACAGCATGTAACCCAGAATCAGGAAGCGTTTCCTGCCGAACATGTCCATGCTTAGTCCCGCTAAGATTCCGGGGACCGCGATGGTGACGTACATGAAAGCCATGACAAGCGCCCACTGCGACTCGGTTATGCTTAGAACCTCGGTGGCGTAAACCACAAAGTACGTGTAGCACGCTACCACAATTCCGTTTATGCTCATGCTTGCCAAGAAAAGGTAGAACGAAGACCGTGAAAGCTTGCTCCAAACCTTCATGCTTTCCTTCACGGACTTCGGAAACTCCCGCAGCGCTTCCAAAATTTTAGGGCGGTCCCCAGCATCGTTGGGCGGCAAAGTCTCCTTCAGCTTCAGCCTTAAAGTTGCGGTAGCGAAGTAAGCCACCAAAACGATAGTGTAGGCTACGCGCATGCCTAAGTCGAGATTAAACCTTAAAATCAGGTACTGCGCGATAAGCGGCGCGGGCAAAAGCACGAGGCTGGTGATAACTGACTGGAGGCTGTAGCCTGTGCCTCTGTTTTCAGGCGGCAGCGAATCAATAACCATGGCCATGAGGGCTGGTCCGTAGATGGCGCACACGCTTTGCACTATCGAGCCTAACATTATGAAGGGCCAGGAAGGGGCGAAAATGAAGAAGAAGGTGCCGAACGCCAAGCCGTAGGTCATGGTGGCTACGAGCCATCTTCTGCCGTGCTTGTCCGCTAAGTAGCCGCCTGGAAGCTGCACGAGGGCGATGGCGACGGAGCCTGCGAAGCCGATTATGGACAGTAGGAACGCGTCGGCGCCTAGGCTGAGGTAGTAGAGGCTGGCGTAGGTTTGTGGAATCGGGCCTGCGGAGTACATTATCACCCAGCTTAGGGTTAAGATTAAGAAGTTGCCTCGGAGGATGCCGGATTTGCCGCGGAAAAGCGAAGACAGGTTCATTGTTCAAAAGCAATCGGAGAATCCATTATTTATAATTGACAGTTAAGCAGGGGGTTTGCAAAGGTGGATGGGGGGTTGTTGCCCCGCAATTCTTAAATCGCCCTTGGTCGGAGCTATAGCTGATTGCGGATGCCAACCCGTTCAGAAGGCGACTCTAAGCTTAGAGTTCTAAAGTTTTCTGCCGTTGCCATAGCAAGCGTGGTGCTGATAGAAGTCGTTTTGGGGTTAGTTGTTGACAGCTTAGCCATTCTCAGCGACGGCTTGCACGCGTTGCTTGACGTTTTTTCGACGATTATGCTTTTTGTGGCGACACGGGCTTCGCTTAAGCCGCCCGACGAGGAGCACATGTACGGCCATGAGAAGTTTGAAGCCATAGGCGGATTGATAGCCGGAATAATCCTCGTCGGCGTTGCCATCTTGATTTTCTATGAAGCCGCGGTCAGGCTTATCGGCGGCGTTCAGGTTAGGGAGGGCTTTGAGCTGGCGGGCTTCTTCGCCATCGGCTACACGTTATGCATAGACGTTTTCAGGGTCACCATATTCAAGGCTGCGGGACACAGCCAAAGCACCTCGGTTAAAGCAGGGTTCTACGACGCCATCTCAGACCTCGGCTCAACCATCATAGCGCTCATAGGATTCGGGTTGGCAACCTTGGGCTTTTACTATGGCGATTCTATCGCGTCGATTTTCCTCGGGTTCATGCTCATCTTTCTAAGCGTCAGGCTGGCACGGGATAGCATTATGGAACTCAGCGACACCGCTTCACAGGACATGGTGCAGGACATCAGAAAACAAATCGTCGCGCATGAAGGAGTCATGGAAAACAGGAACTTGCGCGTGAGAAAGGCAGGCGCCAAGACATTCGTTGAAACCACCGTGCAGGTGTCAAGCAACATGAGCCTGGATGACGCGCACGCTTTGGCATCAAAAATCGAGGCGGACCTGAAAACGGCGTTTGGGAACGTTGACGCAACCATCCATATAGAGCCTTCGGAAAAAGAGCATCGAGTGGAGCGGCTTGTGGAAAAGCTGGCGACGGTTGAAGGCGTCAGAGAAGTGCATGATGTGTCCACGGTCTACGCAAGCGGCAAACTGTACATCACGCTGCACGCGTACGTGGATCCGAAGCTGTCGGTGGAGGAGGCTCATGAAATCGCCGAGAAAATCGAAGCCAGAATGCACGCGAGCATAAAGCAGCTTGAGAACGTGACGGTGCATGTGGAGCCACATGGCGCTGAAATCCGCAAGGCGGAGATTGATGAGGATGAACTTAAATGCGTAATTGATGAGTTGGCGAGGAAAGTGAAGACCAGTTTGCGGTTGAAGAGAACGGTGACGTACTCGGCTGAGGGGAAACGGTACATAAACGTGGATTGCTGCTTCACGCGGCATGTGCCGTTGACTGAGGCGCATGAGATTGCGTCGCAGGTGGAGAAGGAGATTGCGGAGTATTTTGCGGGCGCGGTGGTTACGGTTCACATAGAACCAGAATGCGAATAAAAAAGAAAGAAAAAGTATGTCAACAAAATTGGAAAATAAAAAAGGAAAAAAGGGTTGTTAACGGAGATTCACGTCTGCTATGAACGCCAGCGTGTCTACGCTGTTAAGTTGCACTTTCGCGTTGGACACGGTGTAAAGCGTGTTACCGATGTACAGTGCCCTTTCAACCTGTTGATTGTAGTCTAATCCGTAGTTTGTGGCGTTTTCCGCATGCGTTACTGTTCCTTCCAACGTGAAGCCGCTTGTAGTCGCTTTGAACACAAATGCGCCTTGCCAGAACCCTGATGTCGTAGCCCAACTGAAGATTGGCTCTTTGCCGCTTGGGTTAACCACGCCAAACTGAGTCAACGAAATCGGCAACACCAACAATTGCTTGCCTTTATCGAACAGAAACGCATGAGGATCATACAGCGCTTGCGAGTCAGCGTAATCAGCCTCTACAACGTACTTCGCAACTTCCTTAGGCGCATTAACGTTTGAAACGTCGAAGAGCGAAAGCTTCACCGTGCCGTTCTCCTTGCCCAAGCCAATCACATGGTTCTCATCGAAAGGATGCAAGTAGCTTGAGTATCCCGGAATCTTCAGTTCCCCCGCAACCTTAGGTTCAGCCGCATTGCTCAAGTCAATCACGAAAAACGGATCCACCTGCCTAAACGTAACGATGTAGCCTTTGTCACCCATGAACCTAACAGAGTAAATACTTTCGCCCTCCGCCAAGTTTTCCAGCTTCCCCACCGTCGACAGGTTCATGTTCAGCACGTAAACGTTGTTCATCTGCGTGGTTTTCTGCAAAGTCGTGGCTATCCTGAAATTCCCGTTGTACTCATCCATGGAATACTGGTTAAGAACGGTTCCTGGAACGCTGCCTTTAGCTTCAAAAGTCAAAGCGCTGCCCTCCACGCTTACCCTGTAGATTGAGGTGTACTGTCCCTCCTCGCTGAAAGTCGGGTAAGTCACGTAAATGTTGCCTGAGGAAACGTACATTCTGCTGGCTCCACCCATCAGAACCGTCATGTTCGTAAGCTCCTGCCCATTGTCCATCACGTTCAAGCCGATGAAAGTGGTGTAAGTGAAATAGTTATTTGCAATGTCAGCGTAGCTTGCTGTGTCTGAATAATAGATTTTTGAAGGCGCAACCTCAGAAACTCCTGAGTCCGCGTAAACCATCGGCAAAGGCAACACGTCATTTTCATAAACATAAGCTGGTTGACTAACCACCGCATACACGTAGTCCCCTATCATTCTGCTGTTAAAGTAGCTACCACTCAAAGTAAAGTTGCTCGCCAACACAGGATGAACTTTATCGGAAACATCATAAACATCCACGAAGGTCTCAACGTTATTATCGAAATACCGATAAACCGAAATCGCACCGTTACCCCCAGCATACACAGGTGCTCCCAAATAAACAATGTCACCGTAATGGCTTCCAACAATAACCAGTCTGCTACCGTCCTGACTCAGGTACATGCCTGCCAAGTACGTGTTATTCTCCAACGCGATTTCCGCAACAACTCGAGAATCCTGAGGATCAGCCTTCACAACGTAAACGTAACGTTGATTGCTTGAATAATCGTCCGACGCAACATAGAGATAGCTACCGTCAGTCTTAACAATGTCTGCCTCGTCAACCCCAGCAACCTGAATATTCGTGGTTGAATACGAATCACTCTGAGTAGATTCTGCCGCTGGCAAAGGAGGTTCCACAGTGTACGAACCCGCATCTCGCGAGTTACCTCCTAAAACCTTGGAATCCAATGGTCCCCCAACATAACTGGACGCGCCGTGAGTATTCGCAACCAGATAATCTTTAAGTTCCGCTTCGCCAGCAAACGTCTTCATTCCTGAAACAGGCGGATTCGTAAATGGCGTTAAGCCTGGTGTAGAACCGAAAACAAATATTAACGAAACCAAAATAACTGCGGACAGCACTGCAGCCATGCCGTAAACACGCGTTTTTTTCTTCACTTCTTTCTGAACCACACTATTCACCTACCATAACCATAGACGCCAACCAATATTATCCTAAGCAATAGAACATCTTGTTCCAGTTTTTAGAACGGCCGCATAGTCCACACGCGATAAGCCTCATACCAGAAAATCGCGCAGACGATGGCACCGAACACGACAATAAACAGGTTCTCACGGGTGAAAAAATCCTGCACCAGAAACAGCAGGTAAGCCGCGTAGAAAACGGTGGAGAAAAGCGCGTAGAAAAAATATCTTGGAAACAGCAGTTTCCCCAACTTCACGTAGTGGCGAAGCACACCAATTTTCACCTCACCCACCAACACGTAATGACCGCCGATTTCCTGCTTCTCAACCAACCCCAACTCACGCAGTTGCTCAAGATGATGGTTCGCCACGCTTGGACTGCTGAAGTGCAAGGCACGCTGGACTTCCCGCACGCTCATCGGCTTTCCCGTCTTAAGCAGGAACCAGTAGACTTTCCATGCTTTGCCTCGAAGCTCGTATTCAAGCTTGGTTTCGTCGACCGTGTTCAATGGGCATGCCGCCTTGCAGGTAATTAGTGCTTAATAAGAGCTTATAAGTCCAATTGTTAGAACATAGGTTCATATAACTCCGGTCGGATTTCTTAAGTGTAATAAAGAGCATATTGAAAAATAACTCAATCCCCAAAGAGTCTGAAGCTTTTATGACGGTTTTTGAAAGCAATGTGTTGAGATAAAATTACTTATCTCAGGAAAAACACGGAAATAATCATGAGAAAGTTAGTTTCAAGTCGATGGCTCATGCAAGTTTTCATCTAAAATCACCAATCTTAACAGGCGTTTCATTTTTTGGAACGGTTTTTCCGCCATGTCCCTTAATTGACGTGACGCCAATGTTGAAATTACATCTGAGAGGATGAAAAAAATGAATGTGACTAAGAAAATTGTTTCGGCGGCTTTGCTTATGTGCTTAGTGATGATATCTGTTGGTTCAGTAGCAGCTATTAACGGAAATCAAAACGGAGACTTAGACCGAGAACAGCTGAAAGACGGAAGCTGCTACGAATGTTTTGATCCGGTAGCGGATAAGCAGCAGGATAGGCTTCAAGACCAGACGCGAAGTCAGTTGAAAGACGACAGTTGCTGCGAGTGCGTTGAGCCAGTCGCGACTCAGCAGCAAGATACGCTTCGAGAACAGACAAAAGAGCAGCTGAAAGATGGCAACTGTGATGAAAGCGTTAATCCAGTTGCAGATAAACAACAGGACATGCTTCAGGAGCAGACGAAAGAACGACTAAGAGACGGAAGCTGCTGCGACTGCACAGGCAAAATATAACCATATGAAAAACGGTAGCACGGCGCTACAAAAAAACAAGGAACAGCAAAACCGTCACACCTACTAACCCCTTTTTTGTTTAACATGCGTCTTCAAAAAAAGCAAGCATTATCTCAATTGGAGTTGCCTAAGGGATTCAGGGGCTTTGCTGCCTCAAAAGCTGTTCGTGCGGCAAAAAAGTATTCGTTAGCAATAACTTGGGATGACAAGGCAGGTCAGACGGTTGCCAACTCATGACTTTTCTTTCTAAACAATTTACTAAAATTTGAGTTAACAGGCAAAGAAGCATCATCGATAAATGTTACTTCTACGCTCTGCACACTTTCTAAGTTTTTGACTTTATTTACTAACGTTCTGATGCTGTTTAGGTCTGTCACTGGAGCAATGGCTAATATGTCGAAAGCTCCAAGAATTTCAGTTACCACCATGATGTTACTTATTTTTTCGAGAGCTGCTATAGTCACCGATTTGCCTTCGCTTGGAGAATTAGTTATCATCAAGAGGACTTTACCTTGATACCCAAGTTTTGAGAGGTCAATCGACACAACACATTTTGCAATTATTCCTTCTTTCTTCATTTTTTCGTATCGCTTGCCAACCGTGAAAGGAGAGCAGCCCGATTTCTTTGCGATTCTCGAAAAAGGCGTTTGAGCATCTTTTAGTAGCTCTTCAAGTATGAGATAGTCAAGTTTGTCCATAATCGTCATTTCCTTTAGGTCGTAGGTCGATGTTTTCATACACCATCTGTGGAAAAGAGGTCCATATGTTGATTTCGACCTTTATTACCCCGTCGAGCTTCTTCATTGAATAAGCTATCCTGTCTAGTTCAGCGATGCTTTCCGCATGAACCAATGCGCATATATCGTATTTTCCGAAGCTTGATGACATTTCAACTGCGTTTGTTTTCTCCTCTATTAACTTGATCACTTCTTCTTGGTTGCCATTTAAATTGACGCCGATTGTTGCTACGATGGGTAATTCAAGAGCGGCTAAGTTGGAGAAAAGTACGGCTCCTGTTATTATCCCTAAACTTTTCATTCGTTTAATTCGATTTAAAGCAGAAACAGAAGATATGCCACAATCTTTTGCAATACTTTTCAGTTTTGCACGCGCGTCTCTTATTAATGCTCGAAGAATTTTGCTATCAATTTCGTCAATTTCTACTGTTTGGTTCAATCCGCGTTCACTTATTAGTTTGCTGCAATAACTGAGCTTTTAAACTTTAGGGTGTATACATTTCAGCGTTATTATTTAAAAAAATTAGTTAAAAAGCGCAATTTAGCTAATAAAATAATCTCGAGTACCCATTAATTGAAAAAATTTAAATATTATCACCAAAAGATAACACCCTTCATAAAATTAAAGGAGAAAAAGAAGTGAAAACTAAAAACAATAAAACATTAACTGCAACAACGCTGTTTCTGATGATAGCTATGGTCAGTTCACTGATGGCTTACCTGCCAACCGTCAACGCCGGCGAAATTCCCACATATGCGTTTCTAGCCGCGGCTCCAAATCCCATAGGAGTTAATCAGGAAGTAGTTATAACTTTCTGGCTTAACGAGTTTCCACCCACAGCAAGTGGTTCTTCAGGAGACAGATGGGAAAATTTCAAATTGGAAATCACGGCGCCTAATGGAAACAAAGATGTGTTGGGACCATATGAGTCAGATCCAGTAGGATCTAGATACATTACATTCACTCCCGACCAAGTAGGTACTTACTACTTGAAGTTTACCTTTCCAGGTCAACAAATAACAGGTTTACGCTACGGACAGCCTATTGATAACACATATTTGCCCAGTGAAAGTCGCGTTCTAGAACTCGTTGTACAAGAAGACCCGATACCTTCATGGCAAGATACACCAATCCCCACCAATGAATACTGGAGCCGACCGATAAACTCAGAGAACCGAAACTGGTATTCCATTGCAGGAAGTTGGCTGCTAAAGGGTTATGACACAAGCAAAGTCTATTCAGCACAAGGCTTCAATCCATACACTACAGCACCAAACACCGCCCATATAGTATGGACAAAGGAAATGGCCTTCGGAGGAGTAGTCGGAGGACCAATGGACGGCAACGTAGCATACTACACAGGAATGTCATATGAAGGCAAATGGAACCCGCCGATAATCATGCAGGGAAGACTCTACTACAACTTGCCCCTCGCTAACAGCCCCAGTGGAGGTCAATTCGCCTGTGTAGACATACGCACAGGAGAGACGCTGTGGACAAAAACAGGAACCTTAAGCCTCGGTCAAATATACGACTATGAATCACCCAACGAGCACGGCGCACAAGCATACCTCTGGAGTTGCCCCGCAAGCTTCTTCGGCCCACCACAAAACTGGACAATGTACGATGCATTCACAGGGGAGGAACTGCTTAAATTCTACAACACCCAGAACCCAACCTTCACCATGTCAGATAAGGGAGACTTGATAGGCTATGTTCTGAATGGAATGGGCAACTGGCTCTGTAAATGGAACTCTAGCAAAGCCATTCCAACAGTGGGGACAAGTGGACCCAACGCGTGGAGTTGGAGTCCGCGCAAAGGCGCAGAACTCGATTGGGCAGCAGGAATCGAATGGAACGCAACAGTGCCAGATCTGCCTGGATCACAAAGCATCAACAGAGTTGATGATGAAGTGGTATGGGCAAGTTCATTCTTGATGAGCGAAGTTCCACCAGTTACAGTAGATGTAGCCTATGACGTAAGCGACGAAGGACAAGGAAGACAACTGTGGACAGCAAATCGAACAGACATGATTGATCCAGGTCAATTTGCGGGCGGTATAGGACCTCTAGGTGAAGGAGTCTACGCAGTGTATTCAAAAGAAAAACTGGAATGGTACGGCTACGACGTTCAAACTGGCAAACGGATATGGGGTCCAACTGAACGCTATGACAACGACTGGGCCATGTACGTGGCAGTTCTCGGAGGCGAACCACTCATAGCTTACGGCAAAATGTATGCACAAGGATTCGACGGATGCATCCACTGCTTTGACATAAGCAACGGAACTGAACTGTGGACGTATTACGATGGAAGCGCAGGTTTCGAAACTCCATACGGCACATATCCATTCTACGGAGGACCCACGGTAGCCGACGGAAAAGTCTACTCAACCAACGGCGAGCACTCTCCCGGTTCCCCGTTATGGAGGGGAGAAGCGATACACTGCGTCAACGCAGAAACAGGGCAAGGCATCTGGAACATATCAGGCTGGTTCCAAGGTCCAGTTGTCGCAGATGGCTACCTAATGTCTCTCAACGGCGCTGACAATCGCATCTACTGCTTCGGCAAAGGCCAAACAGCCACCACAGTCACGGCATCTCCAAAGGTTTCGACATATGGAGACAGCGTGTTGGTTGAAGGGACAGTAATGGACCTGTCACCAGGCGCTGAAGGTGTCCCTGCAATAGCTGACGAATACATGAGTGAGTGGATGGAATACGTACACATGCAGAAATCATTGCCTGCAGACGCGAAGGGCGTGGAAGTCATTTTGGAGACACTTGACCCTAACGGCAACTTTTACGAGATCGGCAATGCTACAAGCGACGCAAACGGAATGTTCAGCTACGCATTCAAACCTGAAGTTCCAGGACTATACACCATAACCGCCAGATTCGCAGGATCCGAATCCTACTTCAGTTCAGTCGCAGAAACAGCCATAAACGTTGATGAAGCCCCACAGGCTACGCCGACACCGACTCCTCCAGCACCGTCAATGGCTGACACATACTTCGTTCCAGGCACGATAGGCGTAATCATTGCAGTCATAGCAGTCGGGCTAGTAATGGTGCTGATGCTGCGTAAAAGGTAAGCAAACAGCAAAAAACCAAGCAATCTTCCCCCATTTTTTTCGGGGTCACACACATAAAAAGGAGAAAAGACAAGGGCTGAAAGGGCTCTGCAAAAACTTAACGTAACAGCGGCGTTGGTAATCGCATTATTCTCCTTAAATTTCTGTCGCGCAGAGCCCCAGCAAACCCAAAAGAAGTGTTACTTAGTTTTACCCCAAACAAGAGACGCTTCAAATCGTAACCTACACCGCTGAATGCCCATGACCTGCAGAAGGATATTTAATTTTAGAATTAAATACTAAAACCGTTAATCTTGAAAAGCAAAAAGGGTAACTTTGAAGTGTGGCGGAATGAACCTTTCTAAGAAGCGATTGAGTTATGACTTGCTAGAAAAGGATCTTGCTTTAGATTAAGCGGTTCGTAAAACAAAATCGGTTCATCCTCGATTGCTATTATCTGCCTATTATAGAGGCAGTTGAAGGAATTTTCAAAGTCTGTTGTGGGCATTGCAGAACTCCGTTTTCAACTATGAAATTTTTCTTCTAAACAATAAAATGCTTGTGCCTAAGCTTAGCACGCCCACGATGAGTATGGCAATCAGAGCATATTCTATTTTTTGCCAAACAAAACCGTTGATGATGAGTGATTGAAACGCCTCGGCGATATATGTGAAAGGATTGACCTGAGCTACTTGCTGCACCCAACTTGGCAATAAACCGATCGGCATTACTGATGCAGAGAGGAATAGCAACGGAAAAGTAGTTAGCAATCCCACAGAAAGAGTGGTCTCCGCGTTCTTTGTATTCAGAGCTACAAACAAGGATATGCCTGACCAAGCAATTCCAAATAAGGCAGCTAATAAGAAAATTATTAACACTCCGATAATGCCGGAAGCTATGTTTACTCCCAAAGCCAAGCCGATAACCAATATTATGGCAACTTGGATGACCGTGGTCAGTGCGTTGCTGAATAGTCTGCCGAACAGTATGGAGGATTTGTTGATTGGCGCCACCCTCATTTTGTCCATGAAACCGCTGTCAAAATCGTTAACCAACCCGATACCAGCGTTAAGCGCCGAAGAAGCTATAGTTTGAATTATGACAGCAGCAGTAAAGAACGTAATGTAACTACTAGTTCCTGTAAGCAGCTGGAAGGTCGGGATGTTACCTATTGCTGAGAAGGCTTGTGTAAAAAGCAGGAACCACACTAGCGGCTGAATAAGGTTGAAAAAGATCAGAATCGGTTGACGTAGCAGTTTCTTGTTCCAACGATTAAAAATAGCTATGACTTCCGATAGCATTTCCATCAATCCCTTCTCCTCCTTCTCCCCCGTATGCCTACTGCTTCTTTACGTTCCACCACGTTTAGGGTTTTTCCAGTCAGTTTAAGAAATACTTCGTCAAGCGTAGGCACTGAGAGATTAAGTTGTTCCACATCGACGTTTGCTCCGTCCAATGCTCTTACCACTTGTGTGACCAGCGCAGAACCGTTCTTGGTCATTATTTCCAAGCCGTTTACAGAGACCGAACTGTCTCCGCATTGACCTACCGCTTCCATTCCTGGTAGCTTGGATAGTATCTCTTTGGCTTTCTCGCAGCCAGCGAGATCATCTGGTTTGAAACGAAGCGTGATCTTGTCTGCGCCTACCCTCGCCTTGAGCTCGGCGGGTGTTCCCTCTGCCACAATCTTGCCTTGATCAACAATGCATAACCTGTTAGATAGGCGATCCGCCTCTTCCATGTACTGTGTTGTTAGAAAGATTGTCATTCCCTGACGATTCAATTTGCCTATATATTCCCAAACGTCTTGCCTGCTCTGGGGATCTAACCCAGTTGTCGGTTCATCCAGAAACAATATTTTAGGGTCTGAGACAAGAGAAGAAGCTAAGTCTAGGCGTTTTCGCATTCCACCGGAAAATGTTTTCAATCGTCGGTCGGCGGCCTCTGCAAGTCGGACAGTTTGCAGTAGCTCGTTTACTTTGGCTTTTGCTTTCTCTTTGGGAATGTGGTGAAAACTGCATTGTAACATGAGGTTTTCACGTGCGGTTAGGTCGTCATCTACTCCCACTTCCTGAGAGGAATAACCGATTATGCGCCTCACTTTTTCCTGGTCAGCGTCGATGTCTAATCCGTCGATTGTGGCTTTTCCAGAGCTTTTTTCCAGCAATGTCGTGAGTATTTTGATGGTAGTGCTTTTGCCAGCGCCGTTGGGACCCAAGAAGCCGAATATTTCTCCTTTCTTGACCGTGAACGATATTCCGTCTACTGCAATAATGTCTTTTCCGTAAGTTTTGTGCAGGTTTTCAACTACGACTATGTCGTCCATGTTATCATCCGCCATGCCAGTACTTAAAAAATGGAAAATATAGTGTTTTTGCCTAACTCTACTTTGGCAACAACACCTTATCGATCACGTGGATTACACCATTATCCGCAACCACATCAGCCTTAACAACATTTGCATCATTGATTTTCGGGTTCATGTGAAGATGCCATTTGGACGCGTCAATCTTGACTTCTTGACCTTGAACAGTCTTCGCAGTCTTAAGTTTGACTACATCTGCAGCCATTACTTTTCCTGAAACGACATGATAAGTCAAAACTGATTTTAACTTCGGAATGTCTTTAAGGAGCCCTTCAACTGTGCCTTTTGGCAATTTCGCAAAAGCCTCGTCATTAGGCGCGAAAACCGTGAATGGACCCTTGCCCTTCAGCGTATCTACTAATTCAGCTGCTTTGACAGCTGTGACAAGAGTTTTGAAAGAACCCGCCGCAACCGCTGTGTCAACTATATCCGCCATAAAATTTCACCTCCGTTTAATCATCTAGGTTTGTGTCCTATCGAATTTAATTATATGTGACTGCATACTTACAACAACAATTTTTTGTGTTGTTTATAAAATCGCGAACGTGTGCTAGGTATTTGTGCATATCAGTATTAGGGGCTGCTTGCAGTGATTCCAAAAAGCTAACTCGTAACGACATACTCTCTCTACGGACGGAAGAACTAACTGAGGTATTAGAAATGAAAGCGGATGATGTGCAAAGAATGAAGTTGGTTTCATTAGGACTAAGATTCGCAACCCCAGATAAAAAATCTGAGAGCCGTGTTTCCAGGCAAAGGAGAAAAAGGGCTTAGCAAAAGCTTAGTTCGTAGAACTAGTTACTTTCGATTGAATGGTGAATGGTTACGGGCCACATAGTTATAACCCTGAATTAATTCAGATCATTGTAATATTTCGAGCATAGAGTGAGTTATTCAATGCCGTTATTACTTTTTATCTGATATTTCTTTATGACAAGAGTTGGAGAGAGAATTACTTATCTCAGGAAAAACACGGAAATAAACATGAGATAAAAGAAGATAAATGCGCATTGTAAATTAAGCGGAGTTAAAAATTCAGCTAATATTCACGCGCTTTTTCAATCGAAGTTTCTGCGATTGTTTGACTGTTTTTCCGTGACAAGCGCATGTTAGATAATTAAATATATATGCAAAAAGAGGCTAAATTGAGGAGATTGACCTTTTAGCTATCATTGTTTTTTCATTGTGGTAGAAATGAAAAAATGCATCTGCCTATGCCTGCAATTTGTATGGAATCAGGGAACTTTAATGAAAAAACAGGTGTAAAAGCAACGAGAAAGGATAATGTTGTAGGTGAAAGCCCTGAAGGATTCAAGTAGTTAGTCTTATTTTTGTGGAAGAGGCTCGTATTTGGAAGCTTTACTTTTTCATTTTGGAGTGCAAATGAAAATGCCTAAATGGAAAATAGGCTCGGTAGCCAAACAGAGACTCTAAGGATTACAGCATCAACTGAGAGCTAAGTTTACGAATGACCGATTGCCAATCATCTTCCCAACTCGTTAGGCAAATGGATGACATGTCACCAAATCTCTACAAGTTCAAATGAGACAAGTCCACTTCTACTTTTGTATTTTATGGACAGGTCATGTATACCATGTACACTCTAAAGTTGACTTGTCAACTTTCTGTGCTTGACAGGTCATAGCTCATCATGCAGCTTTGATGCGCGCGTTTGGGATTAAATTTTAATCTTTTTCTCTCTCGTACCCCTACGTGTGTGCGTGCGTGTATGTACGTATGTACGTATGTATGCATGTTTGCTTGCATGCATGCCCACCCTATATAAATACGTAGAAAATGACTCTTTTTACCTCAGCCCATGAATAAAGGAATAACAAACTCGATAACTGTTGGTATAGAGAAGACGATAGCTCCCAGAATTAAAGAATAAAATAATCCGCGTGAATCTTTCATTACAGCAAATCGAGTTATCAAACCTTGGTCTTCCTTGTTTCTTTTATCAATCAGGTGTTGAAACACTCCATCCTCAAAAATGCCCGTATAAGGTTCATTTTCTCGGATAGGTATGTTAGACTCTTTTCTATATTTGACAAAATACTCACCAAGGGTTTCAGGTGTTACGTGAATAATACAATTGGAAAAAGCTGTCCAATAAAACATTCTTTTGATTGTGTAAAGGCTCATTGAAGCTATTGCACCAATTATTATAAAATAACAAAGTCGAGCCAGAGAAGAATAGGGCTCCTCAGAAATACTGAAAAAAATATCAAAAATCCTTTCTATATTCAAAACGATAATAAAAATATATTGAAAAATGGCATGACCATAGAAGAATTAGATCAAATACTCAAAAAAAAGAAAGAAATAAATGATCAAAAAATAGAAAATAAAAAAAATTTTGCA
>CAZPND010000017.1:0-26532 GCA_964587975.1 uncultured Candidatus Bathyarchaeia archaeon | reverse complement strand
CGTAAATACGTCCAGTTCATAGCGCAGGAGGTTAAGCGCTTCAACCTGATACCGTTCCGGAGAGACGCTTGCATGGAAATAGTTGAAGAAGGTAGACGGCGAAGCAACAAGCGAGATGCGCTTACCACGCGGTTTAGACCTTTGATTTCCATAATTAAAACTTCTGCGACCTTAGCCATTAACGAGAAATGTAGGGCAGTTGAACGACGGCATGTGCTAGAGGCTTTGACTGAACACTGCAAAACAATCCAAAAGCAGCTGCTTGAACATGAAATGAATGAAAGAGGAAAACTTTTAGAGATAAAACCTGAAGGCCTGAAGCTGGGGCAGCTACACGGCTTAGCAGTGGTCCATGACCCGTTCAGTGGCGAAATGACAGGCAACGTTTTGGGCGTGAAGGCTCAGCTTGTTAGAAAATCCGAGCTTCCGAGAGACCGTCCTCTCAAAGGCTACTACAAAGTCACCGGTGTAGCCAAGGGGCAAAGCTTCATTTCCGACAGCATCGCCAAAGTTCGCAGCGTTATCCTCCAAAAGTACGGTGTGGACATAGCGCAGGACTATTTAACGCATATTGATTTTGCGCAGTCTTACGGCGTTGACGGTCCTTCGGCAGGTGTAACCATGGCGATTGTCTTGTGCTCGCTTATAGAAGGCAAAGCGATACGGCAAGACGTGGCGGTAACCGGCGAAATAAACTTGGGCGTCAGCGGCTCCATTCAGATCACGGCTGTAGGCGGCGTTCACGAAAAAATCAAGGCGGCTGAAGCTTGGGGCTTCAAGAAAGTGGTTATTCCGCAAAAGAATTACCTGCACTCCGTTGACGCAAGAGACTACACAATAGACGTTGTGCCCGCTGCCACGCTGGATGACTACCTGAAAGAATGCTTAGTGGAGCAACAGTTTCTCAAGGTGCCAGCTCGCAAGTACAAATGACAAACCACGCCCCTTTTTTAGACCCTTCTTTAGGCTTATTTCGCCTATGTCTCTCATCTTATGCGTCACAACTAGGCTAAATCCGTTGAAGTTCTGCGGATTGTTCATTGTAAAAGTGCCTTTCAGTAAACTTCGTTGCACCCATATTACCGTGGGAATTGTTCATCACCAGCACTCACCATGCGGACATCAACAGTGGTCGTATACGAAAGCATCACCCAAAAATCACAAGTTAACCGCTCACGTTCGCAACTGTGCTTATGTTGCGTGTGTGGTGGAAACATTTTTGAACAGTAACGGCGAAATACTCAAACGCTGGAATCACAATGTCAGACTTCAAAGTTGTTAACAAAAGTTTCAGTTTCTCCACGCAAGGCGAAATAGACTTCGTGGACTTAACTGACCAGGTTCAAGAAGTAGTAACGAAATCCGCCATCAAAAACGGCGTAGTCCACGTTTTCGCGCCTCACGCCACGGGCATACTTATTCTGACCGAAAATGACTACGCGCTGCTTAACGACATCAAGGCATTCTTGGAGGAAATTGTTCCGAAGCGAAGAGCCTATCAGCACCCGTCTAACGCGCATTCGCACCTGCGTTCCATGCTTCTGCCCCCTGACAAGACGCTGCCGGTGATTGATGGGCGCGTGGAGTTTGGGACATGGCAATCTTTGCTTTTTGTGGAAACAGACGTGTATCCGCGCAAGCGAACGGTGGTAATGCAGGTCATGGGCGAACAATAGCCCCTCGGCAAATATGCAAATATTCTCGTCTAACTCGCTTATTTTTCTGCATGCAAACAGGAAAGTTTTTTTCGACGCTTCGATTTTGATCTTCTAAAAACGTAACAATCTACGTGGAAGTTTAATTGTTTAATTTTAATATGGCAATGAGATGGCTGATTTTTTAACTGTTTATTGTAAAATATTACCATTCGAAGTTCTTTCGTGATGCCGAGAAAAGAGATAGTTGGAAAACTTCCCATCAAAAGCGATGTTTCCTACCTGGAAAAGAGGGACTATAGTTTAGTAAGGGCTGGCTTTTGCGTATTCACTCCGTAAAATAAGTTTTGCCGCGTTATTTTGCCTTATTCTAAGGGCTTAGACGTTATGTATTTATAAGCTTCGGTAAAGTTCGGAGAGCTTTTGGCTTACAGCAAGCTGGACACTTTAAAGAATCGGCTATTTTCAGCCACGTTCGGTACGTATTCTCTTGTAAGGGCCTCGAGGTCTCATCCGGGCTTTTTTCTTGGTTTCAACCTTGGATAACGGCTTTTCATCTAATCGTTCATCATCAGGGCCATCGGCTGAAGGAACCTCAAGTGGATCCGGAAAATCCGTCAAAGTGGCTTGTTCAGCACCACGGCTAGCCATCTTAGCAATGGTTCTTGCGACATCATCAGGTTCTGTATTAATGCCTCGGATTGCATCCAAAAGCAGCACCGCCTTGAAATCAAGTTCGCGCGCGTCCAGAACCGTGTTCTTAACACAGTAATCGGTTGCCAACCCGCCTACAAACACTCTTGTTACGCCTGCCTTTCGCAGCGTGTTTGCGAGTTCGGTGCCGTCAAACCCCGAATACGCTTCTTTGCGAGGATCTGTGGCTTTTGATATGATTGTTGTGCCGCGGGGAAGTTTCAGGTCAGGATGAAACTTGGCGCCTTCAGTGTCTTGGATGCAGTGAGGCGGCCATGGGCCTCCTTGAGCTTTGAAGGATATGTGATTTGGCGGGTGCCAGTCTCTTGTGGCGAAAATTCGCGTGTTTGCCTTTTTGAAGATTTTTATGTAGTCGTTGAGGGCTGGAATCACTTGGTCGCCTTCGGGAACGGGCAGTGCACCACCTGGACAGAAATCGTTTTGCACGTCTACAACTATAATTGCGTCTGTTTTGCCTATTCTGAAGTCTTTTTTCAAATAAATCGCTCCTTAATAATTTAGCTGAGTTCAGTTACCGGAACTCTATTGGAATATTGGTGGGTGTAAGGGATAAATGTTTTCTAATTGTTGCCGTATGGAAAAGTAATTAAGTGTTCGTTTGGTTAAGGTGCTGGGTGAAATAATGGCTGTTATAGCTTATGTGCTGTTTAAGGTTAGTTCGGGAACTGAGAGGGAAGTTTGCCAGAAACTTGTTGAGTTTGACGAGGTTATCCAAGCAGATATTGTTTTCGGCGAGTATGACGTGTTGGCGAAGGTTGAGACGGCGAGCTTGGGTGATTTGGAGGAGTTTGTTTCGGAGAAGGTTCGTAACGTGCCAGACGTGTTGGTTACGTCTACGATGATTATTTCCAGGGAGTACAGGGGAAAAAATAATCGGCCGAAAACCACTTAGAGTTCCGCAAGATGCAATATTATCGGGAAAAGTGTGTTTGGGTGATGCTTTCGTATACGGAAAACCATTGTCCATAAAAATAAGAGGCTTAAACGTTCCTTGTTGATGCAGTTTCAGCAGCCTATGCTTCACTAAGCCTTTCAGAATTGCTTTTTGGCTGGATTTTTTCTTTCTAAATTGAGTTATTCTAAATGAGGGGTTGAGAGTTTTTATGCGACTGGATGTTCTTTTTCCCATTCTTGTTTGGTTTGCTTGATTATCGCATCTATGCTGTCATTTTCAGAGACATCGTGGATTGCGTTTTCGATTTCATATTTCACTAAACGGGGAATCTCGTTAGCTCTTAACGGGTAGTTTCTCGCAGCCTGATATTGTTTCAATGAGCGCAAACCGAACTTTACCAGCAGGTTTTGCAGTTCCATTCTTAAACTTGATAACTCATCGAGGCTTTGTTTCATTTTCTGATCAAAGGTTTCTTGATCCCAAGGTTTTTTCTCATCTGCCATTTCCACACTATCCTTTTAAAGTTTAACAATATGAGATTCAAAGTCTCAATTATAGCCTTTTCCCATCTTTGGCTTTTTCAAAACTGCTTAAGTTGAAAATCAGCATGTTTAGGCGATATCAATATTTTTATCAGCAAAGTTTGTTTAGTTGATGGATTTTTAGGGAACTCTATCGCTCGGAAAAACGCATACCCCCTCTATATATAGATTAAACCCGAGCGTAAACCGACGGCATTATTAAGATGCTTGTAGGATAGCTGGTGAAAGAGAAATTTTAAGTAGCTTAAGATATCGGTGGTTTAGCGTGTCCTTTCTCTTTTAAGCCTTCCCGCATCCACGTCTCAAATTCTTTTGACGGTGGGTTCTCGACGTAAAGCGTTTTTCGTTTGGATTCCAAAAAGTTGTTTTCTTGGCCCGCGAGTTCAGCGGCAGTCATGATTCTGTGTCCGGTCTCAGCGGCAATATTGTAAACTTGTTTTGTTCTTTGCTGCCAAGATTCGCCTCTGAGGGCATGATGTTCCAGAATGGTTAGCGGCACCGATTCAACCACTTCGGTGAAATTCTTCAGTCCCAGCCGCAATTGAGCCTCGTCAACCTTGAAGCCGCCGAGATAAAACGGTGGCCCGCCTACCATGATAGCATGCGGCTTCGCTGCCTTGATCAGCTCAAGTGTGTGCGTTGACATTGGGCCTTGAATGTCTGGCGCAAACATGAACCGTTCGTCTCCGCATTCGACAAGCGCCATCACAACCCAGCCCAGCATAGAACTGTCAGGCCCATGCGGGACAGCTTCTGAAAAACGCAAAACCGTTTCTCTTCCAAAAGCAAATTCTTTGCCGTCTGCGGTCTCCAGTGACTTGGCGTGTTTGCCACCTGTTTTCTGGAAAAGCCAAGCGCGCTGTCTCTGGCTGGCGTTAATTTTATCTCTCGGGTTCTTCATCAGCACCTGTTTGTCTTGGTAAATTTGCCGTGCGGTCTCGTTCGCTTCAGTCCAATTAACTAACCAGTCTTCGTAAGATGGCGTGTGATGGTCAAAATGGTAATGGCTGATCGTGACTACCTCGGCTTTGTCGGCGGCTTCAGCGATGCGTCTCCGAAGCTGGTCTATGGTTTTGAATTCGATGGGGTGGGGTGGTAGGCGGAAACGGTACGGGCAGAGCGAGACGCCCGCGTCCAAGAGCACTGTTACGTCTGGCGTTTCAACTAGGGTGCACATGGATCGGACGCCGAAGCTTTCCGCCGCTAATGGGGTTATGTTGATTTTTTGCAGCACTTTTTTTGCTTCTTCCTCGCTGTTTTTGGCAACATCATGTATAGACAAACGTTTGACAGCAGATAAAGGCAAGTGTGGAGAGTAAAAACGTTCCGTTGACATCTGGTTGTCTTGTGACTGCATAGTGACAGCCACAAAGTATTAAGTGTAAGCTAAACGTGAGCAGTTCGGTATTAGCTCTGGCTATTGTGCGAAACAACCACAAAGCTTGGAAGAAATCTCGGTTTACCTCAAAACTAGGATGATAAACGTATATGGATGAACAAGTTAAAGACAAAAAATTGGAAGTTGCCACGCTCGCCGGAGGGTGTTTTTGGTGCACCGAAGCGGTTTTCACCATAGTCAGGGGCGTAGAAAAGGTGGAACCAGGTTATACTGGCGGCTCAGTGCCGAACCCCACGTATGAGCAAGTTTCCTCGGGAACCACGGGGCACGCGGAGGCTGCGCAGATAACTTTTAACCCCGCCGTAATCTCTTACCGGGAGATTCTGGAAATATTCTTCGCTACACACAACCCGACAACACTTAACCGTCAGGGCCCTGACGTTGGCACCCAGTACCGTTCAGCCATATTCTATCATAACGAGGCTCAGAGGGCGACGGCTGCGAGTGTTATCGCGGAGCTGGAGAAGGAAGACATATGGGACGCACCGATTGTCACGCAGGTGGAACCGTTAAAAGTGTTTTACAGGGCTGAAACATATCACAAGGACTATTACAAGAAGCACCCGAATCAACCGTACTGCCAGCAGGTCATCACACCTAAACTCGTTAAGTTGCAGCAGCGGTTCCTAAATAAGCTGAGGGTGCCTTGAAGCATGCAACAGCCGAGCCGAAAGAACAAGCCATAATTTGGTGGTTAAGTTTGAACAAAGCCGAAACTATTCTGCGAAAAATCGAGAAACGGGCGCACAACGAGTTTCTGCCGATTGTGGGTCCAGAAAAAGGGCGGATTCTAGCCGAGGAAGTCATAAAAGCTAAGCCTAAAAGCGTTTTGGAAATCGGCACTTTAATCGGTTACTCGGCTATTTTGATGGGGAAAGAACTGGTCAGCTCGGCTCATATAATCACTATAGAGATTCATGCTGATGAGGCGAAGACCGCTGAGGAGAACATACGCAAAGCAGCGATTTCTCCGAAAGTTGAAGTGATAACGGGTGACGCGATTCAAGTCATACCCCAATTGAAGACTGTTTTCGACTTTGTCTTCATTGACGCGGAGAAAAAGGAGTACTTGGATTACCTGCGGCTGGCAGAGGATAAGCTGCATGAGGGCACGGTTATTGTTGCTGACAACGCGGGGGTTTTCGCCAGCCAGATGGCGGATTACCTGGATTACGTGAGAACCTCAGGAAAGTATCGCAGCAGATATGTGGCCGTGGATGTGGACGGTCTTGAGATAACGGTTAAGCTTTGATTCAGAAATGGCCACGGCTTTGCCTGAAGAAGTCATGGTTGACGATGCGCAGGCGAACCTGCAGGATGGAATCCTTGAGTTGACGTTGCCGAAAAGGTGCCGAAGAAGAAAAAGAAAGTACCCATAAAATAGAGAAAAAGTTTTTTCTCTCAATCTTTTTTTGCCTGTTATTCGTGTTCTATGTAGGTTATTTTGGCTGCCTCTTGTTTCATGTACTGCCTGAGCCTTTCTTCAGGTATGCACTCCTTTAAGCCGGGGCAATACTTGTTTGTGTGGAAGGATAAAATTTCCGAGAGCGGTTCCAGAATCTCCTTGTTCAGGGCGAAACGCTTTTCTTTTCCAGTGTCTTCAGAGCGGATTAATATGCAGTGTTCCAGCACTTCGAGGTTTTCCCGTATGATTTCTGGTTCGTGTTTTAGGGCGTTTGAAATTTCAGAGAGGGTTTTGGGGTTTTCTTTTAGGACGTCGATTATTGCTAGGCGTGTTCGGTTTGCTAGGGCTGAAAAAAAACGGTAATAGGCTTCGTTTGAGAAATTTTCCATTTTTGATTCACCAAGCAGAAGTAGGTTGATAATTTAGAAGTATTTTTAAGTTATTTAAAGCTGTTGAATCTGAACCGCTGCGTGATGGCTGAAGCTGCTTAGATTCTGTCGAAGTAGCTTAACGGCGCGTACCAGTAGACCGCGAAAGCTTTTTGGCATTTTGGGTTTCGGCAAACAAAATTCTGCTCGATGACTTCGCCGTAAAAGTTGCCTCTTAAAGGCTTTTCATACGAAAACGCGGAATGAATTTTATCTGGGGGCGCTGCTTTAAAAATCCAGTTGCAGTACGGGCATTCAAGGGTGAGTTCGGTTACAACCAAGATAAGCCCTCCACCTATTATTATGCGGTTCTAAGTTAAAAATTATGTGATTGCGGCCGCTTGACCTTAACGTTTAAACGTTGGAAACGGCACGAGTTGTGTTGGTGGGCGATGACGACTCTGGCCCCGAAGACGCTTAGGATGATTTGGATCTTGAGTGCGTAACGGCGAAAAAGTTAACGGATGGTTGCTTTTAGCCGTTTAAGAGCCCTACCACCTAAGCGTAATTAAGAGCCGCCGTCAAGGAAACTTTATAAAAACTCTTTAATGGCAGAATCTTCCTATAATTAGGCAGGGAATTAGAAGCAGCGAAAAGAGATGTGCTTATGAAAAGAAAAGCATTAGCACTAATTCCAACATTACTCACATTCGCGCTGGTTGAAACCCTGTTAGTTAATTCAGCGTATGCCAATTTCCTGCCCCTCAATATCCCACCTCATAGCATTGAAATCACTGCTGACGGAAACGTGACGGGAACAGACAACATCAAACACATTGGCATCGACTACGAATTTACAGCAAACATTTCTGGAAGCATTGTAGTTTTATGCGATAACATAACAATTAACGGCAACGGATACAGCCTTAATGGAAACGGCGGTTCAAGCGGAATTTTTCTCGAAGGCAGACAGCGTATAACTATTAAGAACTTGACCATTAGCAACTTCCAAGATGGGATTACGTATTCTTATTATCGTAGCATGTATAGTGACTGCAAAAATAATGCCCTTATAGCAAACAACATCACCAACAACAAACGGGGTATAATCTGCTATTTAGCACAAAACATAACCATCTCTGAAAACTTAATATCACACAACAGTAAACAGGGCATATCAACTTTTGATTCGGCCCAAATTCAGATTTATGGAAACACCATATCCGAAAACAATGAAGCCTTTGGATGCACACATTTGGAGAACAGTAACATTTACGGAAACAACTTCATCAACAATTCTAATCAAACAAACGTGGATCCTGAAAGCAAACGCGGAGGTAGCTTTGGCTGGTCAACAATAAAGTGGAACAACGGGCAATTAGGAAACTTTTGGAGTGACCATGAAGGAGTCGACGCCGACAAAGACGGAATATGTGACATACCGTACATAATTGATGGCAACAACACTGATTATTATCCGCTTATGGTACCATTAACAGTGCCACCCCCGCCGCCACCTGAACCCCAACCCGAGCCAGAACCTTTTCCAACAACTATAGGTGTAACTTCTATAATAACGGCAGCTATTGTTAGTGCAGGTCTACTGGTCTTCCTCAGGAAACGCAGATAACAAATGAAAAGTTAGTAGAGTGATGCTACGATTGCTGTCACTGTTCCCTGAATGTGTGGAACTTCCTTCTGTATTTTGGCAATGAGTTTTTGCAGCTCAACCTTGCTTCCCACTCTTACCGCACATATTACGTCGTAAGGCCCAAAAACCGTGTCCGCGGACAACACTCCCGGTATGTTCTGAAGCGCTTCCTGCACCTTCTCGAGATTCCGAGGCTGAGTGTTAAGGAACAGGAAAGCATACGGCTCCTCATTGAACCGGCGACCTTCTGAGATCACAATAAGCGTTTGCGTCTTGTCAATCATCGGTTCTTCAGGAGTTAACACTCGAATAGGGTTAAACCAGTTGTTGACGAATTCATCAAGGCTTTTTAATCCGTTGAATTGGACGAGGATGTCAACTGGACCAAAAAGCAAGAAAACATCTTTCTTGGAAAGGTTCATTTTTATAAGCTCATCCAAAACTCGGTTGTAAGCTCCCACTTTGCACGACAACGCCATATAAGCTTTCATTTTAGGTCAAGAATTAATGCACGCTATCCTTGATAAGCTTAGCGGAGCTTACGCCAATTGAAAGCACAAATATCAGTTAAAAGCTAACAACCCATCCAATGAATCATCTCTGAGTTAAAATCCATAAAATCTTTTAACACAAACTTACTAACCAACTTCAAACTCTGAGGCGTTTGAATGGGAAGATGCCCAACTTGTGGCGCAAGCTCCTTCTTTGGAGTCTACACCAAACAATGCGCTAATTGTGGGAAGGTCGTCTGTAACAAATGCGTTCCTGAATGGCAAGGAACACTTGCTTTTAAACAAACAAGTGAAAGACCCCCATCTGCATCAGCGTACTACGAGACAGTTGGCTTTTGCTCAACCAATTGTTTCAGTGAGTTTTGGCAAAGGGTTTTCGACTACCCAGTAATCTACGACGTGGGTACAGACATTGACAATTTTTACAAGAATCTAATCACGCTTTGGAATAAAGCAATAATACACTCAACTGAAAAATGCAATCCTTTAATTGCCAGATATCTCGTTCCAAAAGTCAAATTAGCCGAACGATTGCACAGTAACAAATTCAACGTGTTCCCTTGTTGGGACAAATCAGGCAAGGCGCTTTGGATGTTTGAAAAATTCCGCACTAAAGCCCGAACTGCTTTAGCTCAAAATCTTGAAAAATGCGGCAGAACCCAAGATTCCGCCAAAATCTATGAAGATTTGCGGATGTACGATAAAGCGCGGGAACTAAGAGAAAGAGACCGCCACATAATGGTGAAAAAAACAGATGTCTCCATAAACCTAAACGCGCTGCTTCAACAGGTGAAGGATGGGGGATTAGTTGCCATCTTCCGTTGCCCCCATTGCGGAGGAAAACTTAAGGTCAGTGATAAAACAACCCTCAACTCTCTAAAGAACTGTGAGCATTGCGGCTCCGAAATTGAATCCATAGACTTAGCGGATTTCCTTAAAACAGTGCTGTCGTAGATATTGTCAACCTCTTTTTCGCTCCCTCGAACCCCCGAACAATCCTATAAGGGTATGTCTACCTGCCCATGCAAGTCCAGACAGCACAACCGCGAACCCCAAATATTGAATGCCCATCAGAAAGCTACATTCTCCAGTTGGCGTGGGATTAAAAAGCGAATAACCCAAAACCACATTCGGCTCCACTTTAAACAGCAAATAATCAGCCGTAGAAAGCAAATGCGCATAACACAAGTTAACAAACATTGTTGCCCCCAACAAAAACACTCCAACAAAAACAACAGAAAACAAGAGCCGCCTCTGCCGTTTCAGTTCCGATTTCGCTGATTGAAACAGGGAAAGGCATTTGCCTATCAGTGAGGCAGCCAGCACACTGAAGAAAGGCAATGACTGAAAAGAGTATTTTATGGCATTGCTGTAAGGGGATTTAAGGTTCAAACCTGCACCCAAAAAAGTGTTCACAGCTACGATTGGGATTATAGTTGCCAAGCAAATGAGGTCAAAAACAAGTATCTTTGAAAAGAGTTTTCTACGGAAAAAACAAACGAACAGGGAAAAGACTGCGGCACCCACGAAGAACAGTCCCAAACCGTAATTCAAAAGAAAGTTGCTCACAAAAAAGTACGAAGGAACAATCCCGCTGGAATTATGTTCCCCGAAATCAGCATGAGCAAAGACGTAAAGCAGCCCCTGTCCTGAAATCACTTAATACCATAAAAAAGTTAAAAATATCCCAGGTAAGAAAAACGCGCCCAACAAGCCGAGCATACGTCTCAGTCTTTTCGGACGGTAGTAAACGAGAAGCAACAGCAAAGGAACAAGAGTGAAAACGGCGAACAGCTTTGTTAGAAAAGCAGCGGCAAAAAGGGCTCCCGAAACCAGAAAAAGCTTTAACGAATCTCTGCGAACAGCATAAATTCCAGTCAGTAGGCAAAGCAGGCTAAAGAACAGACATTGCACGTCAATGAGAAAGGTGCAAGAAAGGATGAGTTCCCATGGAGACAAAGCAAAAAGGGCAGCTGCGACTAACCCTGTTGGCTTGCCATACAACACGTCGCCGATTTTGTACAACGAGATGATGCTTCCAAGCCCCATCAACGTTACCAGTACCACGCCAATGTCGATTGACGCCCCGAAGCATATGAAGAACAATGCTTCAACGTAGAAGCCTAACGGCGGCTGATTCATCATGTTGCCAAAAGTGGATGCGTAGGGCACGCCCCACCTCATCACACCCAACGCAGCTTCGTATTCCCATTCCGTATCCGCGTTTCCAAAAGGCCCTATTGAAACCGAAATCAGCACAACGCCAACAAGTATGGCTAACAAGGAATAATTGTCGATAAGTAGCTGCCTAACTCTACTTACGGTCAACCCTGCCCACTCGCTCTTCCCATTTTTATTCTCATTTTATAGCGTTTGAAAAATAACACTTTCCATTCTGATTTAAACGCCTGCCAACCAGCATAAGAAACAGCATAGGCAAACCGACCTCACAAATACAGACTCAGGCTGAAAGTTCTTCCTCTTTCTGAAACCGAAGAAGCACTTAACTCACCTCTCCATAACATAGACCTGTCGATTCTTCACCTATTTTTGTGCGGTAAAAATCTAATGCTGTTTTGGAGGTTGCGGCTAATTCCCTAGAAAAATCGTCACCCAATTTGCAAATTCCTGCCCACTACCACTTCTGAAAGGAAGGCGCCCGAAAACATTTTTTACTAAGTGAACAATCGCGAAAGTCCTATCAACAAGACCTGAAAATGCAGAGTTTAGCGGTCAAGCTTAAGTTATGGCGTTATAAATTTCAGACGCTATAACTTGCGCCCCTTCGAGGTTTGGATGTACCCCATCTTGGAAGGCTTCGGGATTATCAAGTAGAGGAGTGTACGTGTCAATTGTTGGCAGTCCAAGGTCGGTTGCAGTTTGGTTAACTTTCGGTATTACATCATTATCGAGGACTCCGGAAGGAAGTCCCAGCGTATTATTAAAAACCGGAGGCGGAACAACAAGGTAGATTTTAGGGTTGGATGGGAGCGATTGGAAAGGAACAATCAAGGCTTTGTAGTCACCTGTAAAGTTGTTACGTTGCTGCTGACTTAGATAGGCATCGTTAGTTCCAAGCATAATCACTACAATATCAGGGTTAAACGTCTGTGCTTCTTGGAATGCCGGCTGCCGCATATAGGGCTTATCGAATTGAAGAGAGACCGTGGTTCGACCGACCCCAAAATTTCCCACCGTATAGTTAGTTCCAAGCATCGTCGACAACACCTCAAGGTATTTGGTATCTCGGGTAATGCTGTCGCCAACGCAAGCGACACGGACGGTGCTTGCAGCCACACTTTGGGTTCCATGGAGGAGAATAGCTAAACTAGCTGATAAAATCGCCATCCCAAGTGCGGTGGCCAACCACTTTAACGAGGTTTTCATGTCCTCGAACAACTACATTGTAATTCCTATAAGGTTTTCGCAGTATCCAAAGACCTCAATAAAGATGGATAACGACAACGTTCAGAACCACTATCATATATGCCCATAAACCGTTACCACGTTTCGCAGCGGTTATAAAGTATCCTAATACCTCATGTTGTTTTTGCTCAATAACGGGCGATTCGATTTTTTGTATTCCAGCGACGACTTCCAAATCCTATCGAAACGGTCTTGGCACATTTGTATGAAACCGGTGGTGATTCGTCCATAAATAGAGGGGGTATAAGTCAAAAATTGCACGTCAGTTCCGTGACTCCGTACGGTGGCATTCGGCGATTTTTGGTTACCACTTTGCTTTTGGTATTGTCGGGTTGTTGTTTTCCATAAAACAGCGTGGATGGTTTGTGTTGTTGTGTTGTACAAAAAGGCAGAAAAATGGGTGAAATTAAAAAATATTGAAGGAAATAGTTTATGCGGGTGAAATCTCCATTTGTAGCCTTTATTTTTAATAAGTATGGTTATGTCGTCACAGGGATATGTTTTGAGGATTCGCTACGTTTATTACTGCTAGCCTGTATTGAATAATCTTGAAAAACCTAAGGATGCTACCCGATGTCAAGGAAACCGCAGTCAAAAGACGAAGCGCTGGAAGCGTTGGACTTCATAGTAAACGTGCTTAAAGAACACGAGAAGGACCTAGACCGCTTGATAAGCGAGTTAGGCACCGTAACAGAAGCACTCGGCGAAACAGGCGAACTAAGCTGCAAAGTAGAAAAAGTTGAAGAAAGAATAAGCGGCCTGCAAAACGAAATAAACAGCCTAGTCAGCTACTTATCCGCTTCACCCCGGGAAACCCCTGTCCTGACGCCACCGCAGAAAACCGAAGTGGTGCAAGCCAGCGTCATGCACGGTCCACCCGTGATTTTACGATGCAAACAATGGGAAGACTTTCAAACCCTGGCTTACCAGGCGCAGACGCTGTCGTTCATGTACAAGGATGCGGAGAAAACTTTTCAGGCTGACGCACTTAAGGGTAACCAGATCATCACGTACAGTGGTGAGCTTCCTAAGCTTACGGCTCTTTTGAAGATGTGGTTGTCTAAGCAGCTGGAGATTCCTGAGAAGAAGATTTTGGAAGGCGTTTTAGCCATAGGTTAAGCCTTCGTCTTTGGTTAGCGCGGATTCATAACCCTTATAAGCGTATAGTATCTTAAGTCTTATGATGTGAGGGCAATTGAGGTTGAAGGCAACACCAACAAGCCAACAAAAATTTTTCCGTTCTCGAAGCCTTCTCCTTTCTCCTCGATGACGGATTGGCCGTTGGACAGCCAACAAACAATGACAAAGCCCTCCCCACACCCCCTTAACACAAACAAAAAGCTGAAAAAACCATGACCCCCCAAGAAACACTTCACTACGAACTCACAAAATTCGAAAAAACAATGCAAGAACTGCACCTCCTCCAAAACGTCTCAAAAGACCTCAAAAACTACAGAAAAATGATGAAACTCAAAAAATACGATTAGCATTAGCGCTCAGAAACGCTACCCCTCCCCTTTATAAACAAACTAAACACGCCAAAGCGCAAGAATCCTGATTATCGCTGAGCCACAATCATGGCATGCGCCTTATCATACGGCTCCAAACCCACAATCTCCTTCACGCTGAAACCTCGCTTCTTCAAAACCTTCGCTTCCATCCGATAAATCTCCTCAGGATCCTTCGTCACGTCAATGCTCTGCGCCTTCACAGCCAACATAACCCACCCAGACGGCTTCAGAAAAACATCCGCGTTATCCGCCAACACCTTCGCCTGTTCAGGCTGCGCAATGTCACAATAAATACAATCCACCTTCCCAGGGATGAACATGGCATACTTCTCAGGAAAACGCGCATCCTCAAGAAACGGCGACATATTAACCCTGTACGCCGCAACGTTGTTAACCAGCTCCCTAATAGACCGCGAAGCAAACTCCACACAGTAAACATGACCCGCCTCACCCACAATATCCGAAACATGACTCGGCGTAGTCCCGGAAGCCGCACCCAAATAAAGAACACGACTACCCGCCACAATCGGCACCACCTGCACCCCCCTAAGAATAGAAGCAGCCAACTTACTCCTAAAAGCACCCCAAACCCGATACTCAACCTTCTTGAAGCGAATAAGCCGTTCGCCATAAACAACCCTGCCTGGCACAAAGTTCCGCGTCGCCAACCGTTGCGCCCCATCCTCCAACGTAACCTGATAAATCTCCGCAAACCGCGGATGAGACTTAACCTTAGCGTGCACGCCTATTCTTTCTCCACTTATTGTCTCGCCGCCGCTGGTCCGGTCTTCTAGGCCGTTGGTCTCTCCGTTCTCGCCCTTCAGGCCTCACAGGTTTTTCCTTAAGTGGTGGCGGTTCCTTGTACTTCTCGCGAATTTCAGCAAGCCGCCTATCTACATCAGCCTTCAACGAGTCACCAACATACTTGCCTCCGAAAGCGTCAATCCGCGCGGCAATGGCTAATTTCCCAGCTAAAACTCTGGCGATTTTGCCTCTCTGCCACCGCTTAGCATCATGCAACAACGCATGCTGGAAGATCAAACCGTGCTTAGGCGGTCTCGCACCCGTTTTTAACGAGCGGAATAGGGCTTTCTCCGCACCCAAAACCTGAATGGTGCTGGCTGGTCTCATGGCAAGATTCTGCAGGCTGCCCGCTATAGCGATTAACCTTGCGCCCAAAAGTGCACCGGCTACTGCGCGGGTGTTGGGCGCCACTTCCTCCATGGTTTTGTCCACATAGGCTTCTATGTTTTTCCGCAGTTCATAAAGTTCCAGCACGTTTTTGCTTAAGGCTTGAATTTCAGCCAAGTCTTTTTCCGCCATGTCTGCGCCCATGGATTTTTCAGCCACTTCGGTGGTGTTCTTCGATTTATCTTTAGGAAGCCCCTCGTTCTCAAGCGCTTCAAGTGAAAAGTTGTCTCTGTACCCCAAGTTCATGACCAGCCGCGCGTAAGTCTCATGTTTCTCGATTAGGCGGTCAAGCTCTGGAAAGTGAACGCCGTACCATTCTCTGAGGCGTGCCATGAACAAGTTTACCGTTCGGTCCAGGTCGTCTAGCGTCTGAATAGCCTGAGCAATTACCAAGTCCCTTTTTTCAGAGGCGCCTCGAATTCTCAGTTTGGCGAGTTCCATGCTGACATTGTGATTCCACAAGCTGAGTTCCTTTGCATCCTTAACTGCACCTGTTTCAACTGCGACCTGCTCCATGCGAGCGTGGAACGCCTCAGCCTCGGACGGCTTCAAAATCTCCGTTTTAGCGCTTAGGGTTCTTTGCGCTTCGTTGGCTATGCCCGCGTTTTCGAAAACAAAAATAGCATAGCCCGCGGTCTGCAGCGCAGTAATCAAGGATGTGACTTCGGAGATTTTTCCAGACTCGATTTTCATTAGGCTCTTGGCTGCCTGCTGTGGTTTTTTAGGAAACAACACCTTATCTGCGATGTTGCCCTGTTCGTTAAAAGCCACAACTCCGAATGAAAACTGAATTATCATTGCTTTCATGATATTTAAGCCCCGTTACCAGCTAACTATTGCATGGCATCGTCTTAATAAATAGTTGTTGCTTAAATTGAAGCTTTTTCTAGCTCTTAAGCTGTCAATAGTTAACCTTTAAACTCCTGTTTGCTTATTAGGTATCTGCAATTTGAGAGGGGAAGCCTTAGTGGTGAATCTTCCGCGTCGTGCACGCGGCGTAACAGTTCTAAAAGCCGTTTCGTCACCGCTCAGGCTGCAAATCCTGAACCTGGTTTTCGACAACGGCGCCCTCTCCTACACCGAGTTGATGAACTCGCTGAAGATGAACCCCAGCCGAGACGCGGGACGGTTCGCGTATCACCTAAAGTTTTTGCTCAAAGCAGATTTGCTTGAAGCTGACACTGACACTAAAAAGTACGGTTTGACCGACTTAGGTAAAATGGTGCTTGACGTCGCGGATCGTGTTGAAAAGAAAGCTGACAAGCCCCGAGGAATGCTTGTTCGCACCTCGCACTTCACGTTGGAAGCGTTTGACGCGAACAAAATAGCCAACTCGCTAATAAAAGAAGCCGAAGTGCCTCCTGAACTCGCCAAGAAGGCGGCTAAGGAGACCGAAAAACGGTTGCGGAAGTCAAAAACAAAGTACTTGACGGCTCCGCTTATCCGGGAAGTTGTGAACGCTATTCTGGTTGAGAAGGGGTTTGAGGAGTATCGGCATAAGCTGACGCGGTTGGGTATGCCCGTTCATGAAGTAACCAGTTTAGTTGATGCAAAAAATCGTGGTCGCGATTCAACCTCTATTCTTTCGAAAGCAGGAAAAGCCGTTTTAAGTGAATATACTCTGTTGAATGTTTTTCCTAGAGACATCGCCGATGCTCACGTTTCGGGTGCCATCCACGTGAAGGGTTTAGGAACGTGGATTTTGAAGCCAAATGAAATAATGCATGATTTGCGGTTTTTCTTCCAGCATGGACTTAAGCGGGATAGTCCGCTTCAACTTTCAATGGAGCCGCCGCAAAGCTTTGAATCTGCACTGTCAATCGCCTTTAACGTTATCTTAAACGCCAGCAGGGAAACTGAGGAAACCCAAACTTACGATTACTTCAACGTTTTCCTTGCTCCTTTCCTGAAAGGTGTTGACGTAGCTGCAATAAAGGACAGCCTGCGCCTATTCATTTTAAATCTGAATCAACACGCAGACGTGGCTTTGGGTCTGGAGCTTCTGATACCTAAGTTCGTGGCGGACAAAGCAGCTATTGGTCCTCAGAGCAAAACATGCGGAAAATACGGCGATTTCGCCGAAGAAAGCCGATTGTTAGCGTCTCTTATCATCGATGTATTCAGGGAAGAAAGCTCCCCTAAACCGTTGCTTAACCCCAAACTCATTCTTAAAATCAGCAAGGAAGCGTTAGCGGCTGAAAATGCTCGAGCAGTTCTTTTGAACGCTCACGGTTTGGCGGTGAAGGGCGGGACGATATATTTTGCCAATGATTTGAGGAAAGGAGAGAAAAACACGGTTTTTTCTGCTTCAGGATGCAAGCTTGAGGCGGATTTATCTGGAGACTGGGAAACGGACAATTTACGAACTGGCTGCCTTGGAGTGGTGACTGTTAATCTGCCTCGGATCGTTCATGAAAGCGAGGGAGACGCGAACAAGTTTTTCGAAATTTTGAAGGAACGATGCGAACTGGCTGCCCGTGCTCTGCGAATCAAATACCGCCGGCTTAAACAACACGGAAAAAGCGTGCTTCCATTCATAACTCAGCGTTCAAACGGCGACACGTACTTCAGAATTGAAAACTGCTCCCGCATAATTAACCTCGCAGGTTTCAGAGAGTCCGTGGAAGCTTTCTGCGGAAAGAACATGAACCATGAAGACAGCCTGAAGTTCGCGGAGGAAATGACCGAGAACTTGTTAACTTTTAAACGTAAATTAAGCAGAAGGCATGGAAAACGGTTATTCCCTGCCGTGTTGCGCAGCGTTGAAGCCTCTGGGCGCCTGGCACAGTTAGACATGGAGAAGTACGGTGTTGCCAAAGTGAAGTTTTCAGGGAGCAGAGAACATCCCTTCTATTCTACCACGAGACGGTTAAGCCTCCAAGCAGGTGAATTTCCTGTAATTCCCTTCGAATCTCTGGAAATCGAACAAAAACTCAAAGGTTTAAACGAAGGAGGAAGCTTGAACATAATTGAACTTGAGAATGACGACTACCCGCCGGAGTCGCTCATGAAATTAACCGAACACTTGATTGTGAACAAGTATTTGGAGCTTTTTACATACCACCGTGTCATAACATACTGCGATAACTGCAGGAAAAGCTGGTTCGGAGCCTTGCACAAGTGCCCCTCCTGCGGCTCTATGAGCACACTAACAACGTTTGACCGGTTCGCCGCCACTTAAACAATTTATTTTTTGCCGCCAAGCACCAACGCCAGAAGCGCCATCCTAACCACTATGCCGTTCCAGACCTGATGGAAGTAGCGTGCCTGTGGTGTGCTGTCAACTTCAGAGGCGATTTCGTCCACGCGCGGCAGCGGATGAAGAATTATCATGTCTTTTTTCGCGTTTTTCAGGGTGTTCAAGTCGATTCGGTATGCGCCTTTGACTTTGGCGTACTCGGCTAGGTCGGGGAAACGTTCCTTCTGTATTCGGGTCACGTATAAAACGTCTATTTTCGGGATTATTTTTTCCAGATTTATGTCTTCTACTATTGAAATCTTGTCTTTTATCGCCCGAATAACTTCATGCCTCATCCGAAGGGATTCAGGCGAAATCAGGTACAGTTCGATGTTGTAAAGGGAAAGCGCGTACGCAAGCGAGTGAACAGTGCGCCCATACCGCAAGTCGCCTACCAACGCGATTTTTAACCCGTCGATTTTTCCCTTCTCCTTCTGCATCGTGTACAAGTCCATAAACGCTTGAGTGGGATGCTCTTCCGCGCCGCTGCCCGCGTTTAATATGGGTACGTTGGAGAATTCAGCGGCGAGTTTCGCGGCGCCTTCAAGAGGATGCCTAAGAGCTATAATGTCGGCGTAGTTCTCCACAGTGCGTACGGTGTCAGCCAGGTTTTCTCCTTTCCTAACCGAAGCAATCTCGGCTTCGGCGAAGCCTATGGTGGAACCGCCTAGTTTGAGCATGGCAGCCTCAAAGCTTAAGCGTGTGCGGGTGCTGGGTTCAAAAAACAGGGTGGCGAGGATTTTTCCCTTAAGCATGTCTGAGCCTTTTCGCGCCATTGGCTCCATGTCTTGGCTGCGGTTTAGAAGGTAGTCGATTTCTTTGCGGGAGAAGTCCTTGATTGATACTATGTCTCTTCCTTTGAACTCCAAGCTAGGCACCAGAGAAAAGAAAGCTGCTAACTGCTAAATAACATTTTTTATACGCTGAAAAGTTTGTTGGAAAAGAAAAAGAAAAAAGAGTGGATATTTACTTGCTTTTGCTTCTGCCCCGATACATTAGTGCAGCGCCGATTCCGATTACTGCTACAATAACTAACACGATAATTGTGGCATAGAAGTATTCTGCGGGAACTCCTCCACTGGATGGTGTGGTGCTACCAGTTGGGGTGAACACTGGCTGGTACGAGTATGTGTAGCCCGCTTGACAGATTATGTTCTGTGTACTGCCCAGTAGAATGGCGTCATGACCTGGTTCTGCGCCCGTGGCAATCCAATATTGGAATTCAAAGCCGCTATCCGGTGTGGCTGTCAACGATATGGTTTCGTCTGGAGTATACGTGTATGTTCCCGGTGAAGGATCAGTGCTTCCGCCTGTTGCGCTTAGAACTACTACAACGGCATTCTCACCTGCTGGAGGTGTGCTTGAGACTGGCTCGAACACTGGTTGGTATATGAATGTGTAGCCATAACCGCAAATTATTTTTAAGGGGTTTTGTGAGCTTACTAGGCTGTCTTGTTCAGCTTCTGATTGTGTTGGAAGAGCCGGTGTCCAGTTCGGGTCACTATAAGCGTTTATCGGGACGTTTATGGGTTCTAAGTTTGAGTGGCCAGGCGTGTAGACTCCTTGGATAACCCAATGTGAGAATTCAAATCCAGCGTCTGGCTTAGCTGTAATCGTGATTGTTTCGCCTTCAGTATAAGTGTATGGAGTCGTACTTCCTACAGGGTCGGTAGTTCCACCTGCTGCAGCTAGGATAATAACTTCAGCCGTCTCATCTTGCGCATTTGCAGTTGGACCGAAAGCCAGTATCATAGTTGAAGCCAACATAACTAAAAGACAGATTGCTGTGCATTTAGAAAGCTTCGACAAATATTTCATCTCCAAATTTTTCGAGATTTCTCCCAAATCTCTATTTACAAATTCTGTGTCCAGTTATATTTAAGTTATTTGATTTTAATGCTTTTTACGGTCTGCAAACTGCAAAAGGCGTCTTTTTACCGCTGGTTTTGTGGGGTCGCTTTTATTTAGGTGCCGTGTGAGATATGATGGAGTGAATGTCTTGGATTTGAAAGAAACGTATTCTGTTGAGTTTGAGGCTACTCCACCGTACAGTTTTGAGCGTACCTTGCATAAGCCTGCGGGGTGGTGGTGGTCCACGCCTGACGAAATCTTCGAGAAAGGCACCTGCTGGACGGTAACGCGTTTCAACGGCGAACTTTTGGGTTTAAAATTTTGGTCTTCTGGAACGATGCAGAAGCCTAGAATACGTTGCATGGTTTACTCTAAAGGGAAAGTGGGCGCTTCGGAGAAGCTGGGCATAACGCGCATGGTTAAGCGAGCCTTGAAAACCGAGGAAGACCTAACAGGGTTCTATAAGCTCAGCCAGAAAGACGATGTATTACGCGGCGTTGTCAAGGACTTATATGGTATGCACACGGTAGGGTGGCCTGAACTGTTTCCTGCGCTCATTCTCGCTGTCACGTTGCAGATGGCGCCCATGAAAAGAAGCAACCAAATGATGGACTTGTTAATCGCGAATTTCGGAGACCATGCTGGCTTTGATGGAAAGGTCATGCAGTATTGGCCGTCTGCCGAAACGATTGCAGCGTCAACGGTTGAAGAGCTAAAAACTAAGGCGAATCTAGGTTACAGAGCCGCTAACCTTATCGCTATTGCAGGGGCTTTGCAAAACGGTTTTCCCAGCATGAATGAATTGTGGGCTATGGAGCTTGAAGAAGCAAAGGAAAGGCTTCTGACTTTGCGGGGAATCGGAGATTACTCCGCGGAACTTGTGATGCCTCGGATGGGTTTTCCGCTTGATGTTTGGAGCGCCAAAATCTTCAGTGTCCTATTTTTTGGTAAGGAGCCTGAAAAGCCTCGGGAAGCCATTCCTGCACTTAAACGGGCTGCGGAAGAGCGTTGGGGTGAGTGGAGGGGCTATGCTTTCGTTTACGTTTTGAACGATCTGCCACAATTATCTGAAAGAGTCGGTGTTGACTTAACCAAGTTTTAACTCTTTGAAATTGTAGGGAAAAAAACTCAAGTTGTACCCTTATTTACTTAAGATAGAGGAATTGTAACTTGTCCAACACGTCAGCTGTGAAGCTTGCCGATGTTACAAAACGGTACAGTGATGTGACAGCCGTAGACCATTTGGATCTGGAAGTGAAGAAGGGGGAAATCATCGGTCTTCTAGGTCCAAACGGTTCAGGCAAGTCAACAACTCTCAAAATGATTTTGGGCTTAGTTAAAGCTGACAGCGGGTCCATAAACGTTCTCGGCATAAATGTTTCAAATGATCCGATGGCGGTGAAAAAACAGTTAGGTTATGTTCCTGAGGCGCCCAGAGTCTACGAGTTTCTAACAGGGCTTGAGTTTCTTGATTTCGCTGGCGACATTTACGGCATGAAACTGGAAGAGAAGAAAAAACGAATAGATGAGTTTCTTAAAGCTCTTAGTTTGGAAGGCAGAGAAGGCGACATGATAAGCGCCTATTCTGAGGGGATGAAGCAGAAAATCATCATAATATCGGCGATTATGCATAAGCCCGAACTTTTGATTATGGATGAGCCAATCACCAGTTTAGATCCGAAGTCGGCGAGGATAGTTAAAGACTTGCTGCGGCGGTTAGCCTCGCAAGGAGTGACCACTATCATGTCTACACATGTGTTGGAAATTGCTCAAGCCATGTGCGATCGAATAGCCATTATGCACGAAGGAAAATTGTTGGCGTTAGGTACTATGGATGAGTTAAGGCGGATGGCGAAGATGCCTGAATCGGGCTTGGAAGATGTATTCTTGAAGCTTACTGGAACGGGAGACGTTAAGCCTATCGTTGAGGCACTGCTGAAATGAACTGGAAGACTGTTCTTCGACTGGTAAACGTCAACGTTAAGTCTTACCGAATGATTCGAGGCGCCAGGCTTCGAAGGTTTCGAGAGAACCGTTTTGTCACTTACGCGTTTTACATAGGGGCCTGCGGTCTCGGCGTGTTGATTGGTTGGATTGTGGGAATCTTTTACACTGGATTACCTGATCTGGCGCTTCAAGACACCATTCTTGAGACTGCCACGTCTCTATTTATCTCACTTCCGACTATTGCGCTCTTGTACGGTTTAGTTTTGACCCAGGTAAGCCAATTCCAGAGGGTTGGCGCAAAAGTGTCAATCCAACCTGTCTACTGGTTCCCCATTTCCTGGCAGGAGCACACGTTGGCGTCTATACTTTCTAATGTTCTTGGCACTCCGTTGATAGTTACGGCGTTCATTTGTTCTGGCGTATTGGTCGCTTCCATTTTTTTGGAGCTGGTTCCCTTAGCTGTTGTTACCATGATTGCTTTGTTTTTAAGTGTCTTCTTGGCAAGCGTGACCACTGAGGTTTTCAAGACTTTGAATGTTAGGCTTTCAGGTGCCATAACGAAAATTGCGGGTCGCTCGGCAATATGGATGCGACTCATAGGAACCCTCGGTTCCATGGTTGTTTTTTACTTGATCTACTTTTCAATTTACTCTGGCTCAACTCCCTTTACCATATTCGGAACAGTTGCCGGCGGACAGCAGGCACTTTGGTTCATTCCCTACGTGTGGCCTGGGGTCGCCCTTTCCAGTTTCGCCAACAGCCTCTGGGTTGAAACAGCATTGTTCCTCTTGTCATCAACCGCGTTCATAATCGCCGTTTTTACGGCCGCTACCCATCTCAACATGCGGTTTGGCATGTACGAGCTGCCGTCAATAAAATATCCCATGGAGAATACACTCCGAAAACCGGGCTTTTAGGAAAGCTGAACTTCTCTCCTTTGGAGGCTGCCATTATGCGGAAGGACCTGAAATCCTTCACCCGACGGCACGAGTTAATGTACATTTTCATTTTTCCAATAATTTTCATGGTTATGCCCGTTTTAACCGTGCTGCGGTCAGAAGCTGGTGCGGGCAGTCCGATGCCTGCTGCTTTTCCTTCTTTCATGTTTGCTTACATGTCTGTTTTTCCAGGGGCGCTTATGGCAGTAAGCATAGGCGGCATGATAACCGGTTCGGAAGGCGAAAGCGTGTGGTACTTGTTTTCGTCACCCGTCTCCGCCAAAAGCTTCTTCAAGGCAAAATACGGTTTTGTGCTTGTTTTCAGTCTAACCGTAACTTTGGTTTGCTCCGTCGTCAGCGGTTTGGTGTTTGTTCCCCCGTTGGATATGGCGTTGCTCGGCTTTTTCGAGTCCATATTTCTAGTTGGCGCGTTAACCATGGTTTCGCTTTCTTTTGGAATAAGAGGTGCTGATTTAGGAGAACTCTTTCCAAGGTCACGAATGATAAGGCCGAAATGGAGCATTATCAGCTTCATAGTTTGCGCCCTCGCTGGTTTAGCTATAATCGCGCCAACCGCTCCTGTTCTTCTAAACTTCTTCGGTTCCTTTGCCCCAAGCTCCTTGGTTTCACGCCGTTTCCCGACTATTTCTTGTACGTCGGCCTTGTTCTAAGCGGCGTTATTGCCGTTGTCATGTTTTCCGTTTTTCGTAAAATAGCGTTGGATCACGCCGAAAGGCTTCTTGCGGATGCAGAGCGCATTTAACCGTTTTGTTAATGATCGTGTGGGTCGCGTTTAAGCGCGTGCAGATTCTAGAATAACCCATTCTTTCCTTTTCTAAATCCGGAGACTTCAGGGCGCGTCAACGAGCTTTTTCAACTGCTTCTCTTCCAGCCCAACACCCCGCGCCCCATCCAAACGTTTTGTAACCTTGCCTTTCTCGAACAAAAGCACCGTGGGCACCACGTCCACAGAGTATCTTTCGCACAGTTTTGCTTTGTCATCCGTCTTTACGCGCAGGCAGTTTTCCGGGTTTTCTCTGGCGTACTTCTCAAAAATGGGCAGGAACCTTTGGAAGAATGGGCACCATGAGGCGTAGAACAAAACGAACACTCTGCCCTTGCTTTTCAGTGCCTCTTCAAGGTCGAATTCAACATGGATTTTACTCATTATGCACTTTCTCCACGTCTTCTGCCTCGGGGTAGTGGCTGCTGTCGCAAAACGGCTTGGTTTTGGATTGTCCGCAGCGGCAAAGCAGGGCAATTTTCTGCGGGGGGTATTTGGTGCTTGGTTGCCATTCGTTTGCGGTTCCATCGGAGTCTGCGATTATTACTTGTTTTTGGATGGGGATTTCGCCTGAGACTATGTATGGCCCGTTTTTGGTAACTTTAATTTTCGCCGCTGTTGTTGGCGGCTTTTTTGCGTTTGGTGCCATGGCTCACTCTGTTCCTTGCTTTATCAAATAGGTTGGTTAATAACTGCTATTGAGTGGGTTTTTGGCTAGTTAATTGTTTCGATAAGGCTTCAAAGAATAAGTCGATGCGATGTTGGGTTCGCCCGAAATCGGCTATGGAGGTGATTGTTGTGACTGTTGTCTCGGCAGTTACTGTGACTCGGGTGGTTTTCTCGTTCACGGGTGCCGCGTCGATTGTGAGTGTTGAGCTGTATGACAGGAAGCTTGGTTTTGTTCTGGCTTTGGCGTGGTGTGCTTTGTTGTCGATTTCTTCCATGGTCCATTGTAGGCTGGCTACGACTTTGGGCAGGGCTTTCCAAATTTTCGCGATGGAGTAATCAATCTCGTACGTTTCTTTTTCTTTTCGCAGATAAGCCAACTTTTCCACTTCAGCTTGGTTGGGTGTTTTGTCTTCTTTATTTGTTTCGTGGAATTTGAAGTTGTTCGTTTCAAGAAGGTTTTAAGGAGGGATGAAAGAGTGAAGGCAAGCCCCGTTGTGAAACCTTCCCCTCTCCCATTACTTATTGTTAGTGGTTGCAGGATATAAAAGGCGTATTTCAGTATCGCAATATATCATACACCAGAAATGGGGGGCGGTGTCACTTGCCTTTTTCAAACAGCAAGTAGTGATTGGTGCCCAAGGCCATTGCAGCATTGCCTGCGCAAGCGTACGTGTGGAGGCGCCAACCCGCCTTTTCCCATTCTTCGATTGCTTTTCCGACGTTGTCGTGGTGTCCCACCAAGACGCATTTCCATTCTTTCAATTCTAATTCACCTTCAAATGTGATTAGACGATGGCGCTTTTTTTGGGTTTCTGAGAGATAAATGTTATAAGAAGTGTGTCCAGAACTAAAGGATGGTAAACATGAATCTGAGTGTTGCAGCCACCTTTGTCGCTGTTTCAGCGTTAATCGTGTATTTCTTGATGCGGTTCCTTCTGCCCGCGTTTGATTTTGAGCGTCTTCTGCTCTTGGGAAGTTTGGCGGTTATAGCCGTATTTCTCATGTTCATGGGTCGGAGGCAGAAGCTGAAAAAACAAGTTGAGACAGCTACGGTTTCATGACCAATCTCCGCCCACCACATAAAGTAAAAAGGAGCATCTCATTCTCGCGTTGAACAGCCTTCTGAAAAGAATAGGACTCAAAAAAGATTAAAATTTAATAAACCAACGGGCGTTTTTAGTAGTCTTCCCACTCGTTCTGGCATACGCGACACCTATACTTGTAATGACTTGTTAGGGTTGTAGGGCCCAGGTCGGTGCTTTCCCCTGGAGATGTGACCCATCGCTTAGGAGTTCTTTCAATCGATGTTGAACCGCAGACAGGACACTTAAGCGGTTTCCGAGAAGGCACCAAGACAAACTGGTAAATGATTACGATTATAAAAACGACTACCGTTACAGCTACTATCGTCAAAAGAAAATCCAAAATAGCGTTTACTTTCCCTAATACTAGGAAGTGCTTAAGTATTTCATAAACATTTAGTCGCATAATCTACCCAATAGGCAATTCGTTTATCTTATTTTATAAGCGTGTGCTTGGTTGCGTGAGTGAGTGACTGACCGACTGAGTGACGCACTACGCATGTGTAAGAGAGGCCGCGTTTAGCGTTTTCTGGGCTATTCTTTACGCCCGATTCACAGGAAACCCATTATATTTGGAGCCTATTTGGATCCTAATAGAGATTCGTTGCAGAAACCTATAGGGGGTCTATCACCGCAGCGCCCTGCAGGCATGTTGAAACCGCCTATTTGCCGCCTAATAGCCAATCAACGCAGAAAACCATAGGGGGGAGGTCCGCATTGGCGTTTTTCACAACCAAAAACATGTAAACTTCCT
>CAZPND010000016.1:0-27483 GCA_964587975.1 uncultured Candidatus Bathyarchaeia archaeon | reverse complement strand
CTTACACATTTAGGCGGTACATAAAAACCTATCGACACATTTTAGCCTTAGCGCTTAATAACTGTTAGTTAATCAATAGTACCGTAAATACATGATAAAGGAGCGAGAATCTGTGAAACAGTTTGTGGTCACCCCGTCCGCGGGCAAACGATTAATCGCCAAAGCATTAGCATCACACCCTGCGGTGTTAGACGCGCTGAAAAACGGCACAGTTGTCATCGTGGCAGGCACCACCAACGGGTACGCAGCCGAAGAAGTGTTAAAAACGCTCGGGGCTGCCGAGGGCTTTTCCCGAAAACGCTTTTTCCGCGGCATCACTCTGCCGCCGAGCTCCGATGTAACATCTGAGGGCAGGCTCTCTGACGAAAGCGCTTTCCCCGGTGACGTAGTGATAACTGAAGGTGTGTGGAGGAAGGGCAAAACCATAGTTGACGTGGTTGATGAGCTTAAGGAGGGCGATGTGATTTTGAAGGGTGCCAACGCGGTGGATTTGAACAGGAAACAGGCGGCTATTCTCATTGGGCATCCTAAGGCGGGCACCATAGCTGTGGCGTTGCAGGCTGTTTTGGGGCGTCGCGTGCGGCTGATTTTACCTGTGGGCTTGGAGAAACGTGTGTGCGGTGACCTCTTCTGTTTAGCGGAGAAGATGAACTTGCCTGGGGCAGGTGGCTTCCGCTTGTTTCCAGTGCCCGGGCAAGTATTCACGGAGCTTGAGGCGGTGCAGCTTTTAACTGGGGCTACGGCTGAGCTTATCGCGGCTGGCGGGGTCTGCGGGGCAGAAGGAAGTTGCTGGCTTGCAGTGAGCGGGACAAAAAAACAGGAAGACGCTGCGGAGAAGCTTCTTGCGTCGGTTGCAGGTGAGCCTTCGTTTAGTCTCTGATGTGCGCCTGTTTGTGGTTTGTTGTGTTGCAAGGTTGAACGCATTTTTGAAGCAAGGCAGCAACTTGCAAAAACCTTATTCCTGAAAGCGCTTAATACTAGACCGGGGCGTTTCACATGGCTATCGGTTCAAACAGGATGCTCGGCGGCGTAGGCGCATCGCTGTTGGTGGTGGGCGCTTTCAGTCCGCTTTTAGTTTTTCCCAGGCTTTTAGACATGTATTCAACAGGCGCTATCGCGGGTGCCTCATCTCCGTTCTTGTCGGTTTTGGGTTTAGCAGGGTTAGCCGGGCTCATCCTTTTCATGGTTGCGATGAAGGGCTTTTCCCGCGACTACAAGGACTCTGGCATCTTCAACAACGCGCTTTACGGAGTGCTTTCCAGCATAATCGTGGCTGTATTGGCCGTCGGCTTGACGGTCGCCGTCGTACTCATGAATTTCAGCAGCTTGATCCAAACCTTAACCCTGTTCCCCAGCCAACACATCTTTCAATCCGTCATAGGCTACGTAGTGCCAGTTATGCCCGTTGTTTCTTTTGCTGGTTTAGCTCAAGCCCTATTTACGATGCGAGCTTTCAACCTGCTTGCCGCCAAGTCCGAAGTACGCTTGTTCAGAACCGCTGGCTGGGCGCTTGTGGCAGGCAGCTTGCTGGCGATTGTTCTTGCTTCTGTGGGCGCGTTGCTGTTTTTTACCGCTTCACTATCAGCCATTACCGTTTTAACCATACCCATCATAGGCACGATGGTAAGCTATTTGGCGTGGATTTTTGCGGCAAAAGCGTTCTTCGACGTAAAAGAGCCAACAGCCCAGACCCTTCCAGCTTCGCCCGCACGGCAAGTGAAGTATTGTGCGCATTGCGGAGCGGAAAACCTGCCAAACGCGGTTTTTTGCACGCGATGTGGGAAAAATCTGTAACAGCCTTTTAGGCGAGCTTCCTGTGTTGCAGGGTAGACCCCCTCTGCTGGTTTCTGCATCGATTGGCTATTAGGATCCAAATAGGCTCCAAATATGCTGGGTTGGCTGTTGTTTTGCGGCGTCTCTTTTGTGGCATAAAAAAGAAAAATTGTTTTTAGTTTACAGGGCTTATGGGTAGAACGCGTTTTTGGTGCATCTCATTCAACACTTCCGCGAGCGCCAAGTAGACTGCGCTTGCTCCGCAGATTACGCCTTCAATGCCTGTAAGGTTGTTGAAGGTGAAGGTTCCGAACAGCGTGGGGTTGCCTGTTAATTCTCTTATTGTTAGCATGAAGAACAGAACCGCTAGGCTCATAAACACGAATTGCAAGGCTCGGTTTGTCTTAAGAGTCCCGAAGAACATTGCAAACGTGAACAGCCCCCACATGAAAAAGTACGCGGCCATCGCCGTTTCTGTTGGAGCGCTTATGCCCGTGAAAGAGAAGCTTGGCAGAACAAGCAGCGCCACGAGAGACCACCAGAAAAGCCCGTACGACGTGAATGCGACGGTGCCGAAGGTGTTGTCCTTCTTGAACTCCATCGCACCCACGATGACTTGCGCTAGTCCGCCGTAAGCTAAGCCCATCGCCAGTATCATGGTGTCAAGCGGGAACAAGCCCGCGTTGTGCAGGTTAAGCAGAACAGTTGTAAGGCCAAAGCCTAGCAAGCCGAGTGGTGCAGGATTCGCGAATTTCTCACTCATGTTATCCACGCATCTTTCAAGTTAGGAACTGCTCTTTCGGAAGCTTTGAATATTAATGTTTTCTTGGATTTACTCCCATTTCCAGATTTTTCTGCCATAGAAAATCTCAGGCAAAATCAGCAAGCCTGAAAAAGAGAACGGCAGAATAACCAGCCAGTCAACGAAGTCCAGAGGTGCCGTTCCGAACAAGTATAAGCCCGGCACGATGTAAGAAGTGTAAGGTATTATTACCGTCAATAAAGCGGACAACAACACCGCCCCAAGCAAGAATTTGTTTGAAAAGAACCCAACTTTAAACGCATTGTGCTTTTCCGAACGGCAATTCCACACTATAACCAGTTCCTGCAGAGTAGCCTGCACAAAAGCCATCGCCCGCGCCTCCTCAATGGGTCGCCCAATAATATAGTACGACACGAAAAACACAAGTCCCGTGCCCACGAACTGCGTGATAAAAGTTGCCAGAATCGAAGCTATCCTTCCGTGCAGTATGCCCTCCTTGGGGTTGCGTGGAGGCCGCTTCATAACATCCTCTTCAGGCGGGTCCATGGTTAACGCGAGTGCTGGGCCTCCATCCGTAACCAAGTTTATCCACAGAATCATCCCTGCGGTTAGGGGCAGTTCCAAACCTAAAAGTGCAAAGCTGCCTATGACGAGTAACTCGTCAAAATTGGAGCGCATCAAGAAGAACGAGAACTTTCGGATGTTGTCGTATATGCTTCTTCCGCCTTCCACGGCGTTAACTATGGTTGCAAAGTTGTCGTCAGCCAGCACCATGTCAGCAGCTTCTCGGGTCACATCTGTGCCTGTTATTCCCATCGCCACGCCAATGTCCGCCTGCTTAAGCGCTGGTGCATCGTTTACGCCGTCGCCTGTCATAGCCACTATTTCGCCCCTGTTTTTCAAAGCTTGCACTATTCGAAGCTTATGCTCTGGCGACACTCGTGCATAGACTGAAACGTCCTTTACCATTATTTCAAAGTCTTCATCGTTTAAATTGTCAAGTTCCGCGCCCGTTAGAACAGTGTCGCTGTTAAGCATGCCTAATTCCTTGGCTATCGCAACCGCAGTTAACTTGTGGTCGCCAGTAATCATAACGGTTTTTATGCCTGCGTCTCGGCATCTTAAGTTGGCTTCTTTTGCTTCATCTCTCGGCGGATCTATCATGCCTGTCAAGCCCAGAAAGACCAGCTTGCTCTCAAAGTTACCTTCCTCAACATTTTCGATGGAACTACCTGGCAACTCCTTGTAGGCTATACCGAGCAAGCGAAGAGCATCACTCGCCATCGCCGCATTAACTTCTAAAATGGCTTTACGATCGTTGTCTGAGAGCTTCCTGACTTTGCCATCCTGGAAGATGTGGGTGCTGCGTTCCAAAACGATTTCAGGAGCGCCCTTCACATAAACCGTGAATGCTTTTTCGGACGTTTTAAAAACGGTGGTCATGAGTTTTCTTTCAGACGTGAAAGGCACTTCATGAACGCGGGGCGCTAAACAGTCTTCATCTTTCTTGGTTATCCCCGCCTTAGCCGCCGCAACCAAGAGCGCGCCTTCCGTGGTGTCCCCAATCACGCTTTTGCCGTCATAACTGGCGTTCGTGTTTAACGCGCCAGCCTTAAGCAACAAAGCAAGCTCAGCATTTTCTTTCAAGTCGATAATTTTTTCGTTTTCCAGAAATCCACCTTTCGGCTCGTAACCAGTTCCCGTCACATCAACAATCTTGCCGTTAACGTAGATTTTCCGTACAGTCATTTCACCCTTAGTCAAGGTTCCCGTTTTGTCAGAGCAAATGTACGTGGTGGCACCCAAGGTTTCGGCTGAGGAAAGCTTCCGTATGATAGCGTTGCGTTTAGCAAGTTCCCTAGCGCCCAGCGCAAGCGAAACGGTTACCACGGCGGGCAAGCCTTCTGGAACAGCCGAAACAGCAAGCGAAATCGCAATTTCAAAAGACCCCAATATGCTTCCCACCACATCAGCCGTGGGCACCGCGAGAATAAAAATCTCGTATAATTCAAGGCCGAAAATAACTGCAACTAAACCAATGATTATTATTCCAAGTTTTTTGGCGAAACTCTCTAGCTTCTTCTTGAGGGGGCTTTCATCCACCTCCATGGTCTGCACCATTTCCGCGATTTTCCCGAACTCAGTGCTCATGCCAGTGGAAGTTACTACGGCTTTGCCTCTTCCGTAGTTTATGTGAGTAGCCATGAAAACCGAGTTTTTGCGATCCGCCACAGGCGTTTTCTCACTCACAACCCCCAAGCCCTTGTTGACAGAGGTTGACTCACCCGTCAAAACAGCTTCATCAGCCTTCAAATCCACAACTTCCAAAAGCCGCCCGTCAGCGGGAACACGGTCACCTGCTTCGAGAAGAACGATTTCTCCAGGCACAATTTCGCGGGCAGGTATGACTGCTTCAGTGCCATCTCGAAGCACATGCGCCTTAGGAGCCGTCAGCTTCTGCATGGCAGCCATGGCTTTTTCCGAGCGATACTCCTGAATAAACCCGACAACCGAGTTGAGAATTACAATCACGGCGATGGTGACGGCGTCAACAGTTTCGCCGATTAAAAAGGAAATCACCGTGGCGACCAGAAGCATAATCACAAAAACGTCTTTAAACTGGCCGAGAAAAATCTGAAGCGGGGTGGTTCGTTTCTTTTCCTTTAACTCGTTGTACCCAAACTCCGCTGCCCTACGCTCTGCTTCTTCACGCGTTAACCCTTTTGGGTCAGTCTTCAAATCGGCTAATACTTCATTAATTTCTTTGCTGTACCATTCAGTGGCCATACCAATCTCCTTTGGTCACTCATTCAATTTCTGTCTCGGACACGAGAGAGTTTTATACCCTTGTCGCCTAGCGAGTATTAGCTTCTCTATTTTAGCAAAATAGTTATAATACTTTCTATTTCAAAAAGAGAAAAAACAAAGGCTAATAAACAACTTCAAACAAAACGCACTCAATTTAAGGCAGAGAAAAAACTGAAAAACGGAAAGGTAAAAGAAAATGCTTGAAACATTTGAACCCTGGCTAATAGCCCCCATAGCCTCGTTAATCTCAATTCTAGTAGGCTTATACTTCTACCGTTACGTGGAAAAACAAGACAGTGGAACCGACAGAATGAGGGAAATCTCCGACGCCATCAGACTGGGTGCTCGTGCCTTCCTGAAACGGGAGTACACCGTGCTATTCATGTTTGTCGGTGTTGTAGCTGTGCTACTGCTGATATTCCTGCCAACCCCAATTTGGGCGGGCGACCCACTGAAAAACATCACCATCTCATTGTCGTACATTTTCGGCTCCACATTTTCCGCGTTGGCTGGATTCCTTGGCTTGACAGTTGCAACCAAGGCAAACGCTAAGGTGGCAAACGGCGCCCAACAAGGCTTGAACAAAGCGTTCCCAATCGGTTTCCGCGGAGGCGCAGTGATGGGTTTCGCCGTTGTTGGAATCGGCTTACTCGGCGTAAGCATCGTCTACGCGATTGTTGGATTGTCGCCGGCAGAAGAGGTCCCAGCGATACTAGCGTACAGCTTCGGCGCCAGTTCTCTTGCACTCTTCGCCAAAGCGGGCGGTGGCATTTACACGAAAACCGCAGACATCAGCGCCGACCTCGTAGGCAAAGTGGAACTTGACCTGCCCGAAGACGACCCGAGAAACCCCGCGGTCATAGCTGACAACGTAGGCGACAACGTGGGTGACGTGGCTGGAATGGGAGCAGACCTGTTTGACTCTTACGTCGCCAGCATCGTGGCTGTAATGATACTTGGTGCGGCTCTCTCAATCGGCGGCAGCATGCTGTACATACAGGTTCCACTGGTGTTCGCTGGCGTAGGCATATTCGCTTCAATCATAGGCTCTTTCACGGTACGCGTCGGCAAAAAAGGCAACCCAGGATACGCACTTAACATGGGAACGTACATAACCTGCGCTATCTTCATCGCTCTAGCTGCAATAGCCACCTATTACCTTAGTTATCCCTGGGAAATCTGGGGAGCAGCCGCCACAGGCTTGGTTGCAGGCGTCATAATAGGTGTAACAACCGACTACTTCACATCAGAAGACAAAGCACCCGTAATAAAGACAGCTGAAGCCTCAAAAAGCGGTCCAGCCATCAACATAATCACCGGCTTCTCATACGGACTCAGAAGCACATTACTCCCACTAATCGGCATCGGCATTGCCGCAGCCATCTCCTACAAGCTGCTGGAACCTTTGGGCGGCGTTTCTTACGGCGTATTCGGAATCTCAATAGCAGCGGTCGGCATGCTTTCAATTGTCGGCTTAACGGTTTCAAACGATGCTTACGGCCCAATCGTTGACAACGCCAAAGGCGTGGCGGAGCAGTCAGGACTCAGCGAAGAAGTTATAGCAATCACGGACCAACTTGACGCCGCAGGAAACACGGCAAAAGCAATAACCAAAGGCTTCGCTATTGGCGCCGCAGGCTTAACCGTGATTTCGTTACTGGCCGCTTTCCAAGAAATCGCTTCGAAATCTGGACCAGTTCCCGTCTTCGACATCATGGACCCCCTCGTCTTGATGGGCGCACTCATAGGCGTAGCGATTCCCGCCGTATTCTCCGCAATGCTGATGCTAGGCGTGGGCAAAAACGCAGAAAGGATGATCGCTGAAATCAGAAGGCAGTTCAAAGAAATTCCAGGGCTGAAAGAAGGGAAACCAGGTGTTAAGCCCGATTACGCCAGTTGTGTAGACATTGCCACAGTGGGCGCCATTCGCGAGTTGATGCCCGCAAGCGTCGTCATAATCGTGGCTACGCTGGTTGTGGGTTTCGTCGGCGGAATCCAAGCGTTAGGCGGTTTCCTAGCAGGCGCAATACTGTCAAGCTTGCTGTTAGCGCTGCTTATGTCAAACGCTGGCGGCTTATGGGACAACGCCAAAAAACTGATTGAGACCGGAGTTCACGGCGGAAAAGGATCTGAAGCGCACAAAGCGGCGGTGGTTGGCGACACGGTAGGCGACCCCTTCAAGGACACGGCTGGGCCATCGTTGAATACTATGATTACAGTGATGTCGCTGGTTGCTTCGTTGTTCGCCGCGCTCATCGTTAATTACAACCTAATCGGCTGGCTACAAAGCATAGGTATAATACCTTAACTTCACTCCATTTCTTTTTTGAAAATTTTTACGCTAATCTGATTTTCAACCATAAACATAAAGGACTTATAGACTTGAATGTCAACAGTTCTAACCCTGTATAGAGTTGTCAACAGCAAAGAAGGCTAAAAGAAATAACTGACGAAAACCATACCATTTCATTGCCAGACGGAAGACAATTAGGATATCTAATCATTGGCAAAGGCAAACCACTCTTTTATTTCCACGGTACCGCAAGCAGCAGGTTAGAAGTCCTACTTTTAAAAGAGCTAACACGGAAAAAACCGTTTCGGCTAATCGGTGTAGACCGACCTGGAGCGGGCCTGTCAACCTTCGCCCCTAAAAAAAGCCTGCAAGATTTCAACGCGGACATCAACCATTTAGTCGACCACCTTGGCGTTGACAGGTTTGCCGTTCTCGGCTGGTCAGGAGGCGGCCCCTACGCGCTCACATACCTCGCGTTTTTCCCAGAACGCGTAACCCGCACCGTAATTGCCGCTTCGCCTGCCCTGCCTTTCGATGTCGCAACCGCACACAACAACTCGCTTGCACGATTTGCCATGAAATTTCCCCGTCTTGGAATGTTGGCTTTGAAGCTACTTCAAGCGCAGGTTTTAAACGCGAATAAAGATGTCGAGGCGTTTTTACGGTCCCGGAACGGAAAGAACATGCTTAAAAGCTGGTCTAAAGAGGATGCCAAGTTCTTTGAGGACAAAGCTTGGGCGAAGTTGATGTACGCTTCGATGGCGGAAGCCTTTCGCCAGGGAGACGACGGCGTTAAGGCTGTGTTTCAGGAACATCAGCTTTTCATGAAAACGTGGCCAAAAGAGGTGTCGAAGATTCCGCCTGACACGGTTGATGTTTGGCAAGGCACCGACGACAAAACTTGCCGCGTTGACAATGCGTACAGGATTGCTGAGGCTGTTCCGGGAGCGCATTTAGAGATTTTCCAAGGCAAAGGGCATTGTGTCATGTTTGACAACCTGGAAAAACTGGGTGAAACGCTCGTTAGATGATGACTGCAGCGAACTTCGGTTTACAGGTTTAGGGCTATTAGCACAGGCAGCAAGGTGATTGAGACGATGTTGAGCAGTTTTATCAGAATGTGAAGAGATGGACCTGCCGTGTCTTTTAAGGGGTCTCCGAAAACGTCTCCTGTAACCGCCGCTTCGTGTGCTTTTGTGCCTTTTCCACCTAACCCGCCGCTTTCAATATACTTCTTTGAGTTGTCTAACGCTCCACCAGTGTTGAACATGAAGGTGGCTAGTAACGCGCCCATGATTGTTGCTGAAAGCAGGAAGGCGGCGAGAGCCCAAATTCCAAGAGTGAAGCCGACGATTATTGGAGCGACTAAGCCGAGCAGGGTGGGCGCAATCATCTCTTTCAGGGAATTCCTTGTGCTGACATCGACGCATCTTGCGTAGTCAGGCTGCGCCTTGCCCTCTATTATTCCTGGTATCTCGTCGAACTGCCTTCTGACCTCATTAACCATCTGGCCTGATGTCTTGCCTACCGCGAGCAGAGCCATAGCCGAAAAGATGAAGGGAATCGTGGCGCCAATCATCAAACCCACAATAATCAGCGGGTTTGCCAAGTCAAGATATTGCGCAACAACATCAATGGAGGTGGGAAGGCTGCCTGTCTCTATTCTGAAGGCTTCTGAGATGAAAGCAAAAAGCAAAGCGATGCTCGTCATTACAGCGGCGGTCATGGAGAAGCCTTTGGTTATTGCTTTTGTCACGTTTCCACATGCATCGAGTTCATCCAATTGCTGATCGACCTCTTTTTCCAACCCTGCCATCTGGGCTATTCCACTAGCATTATCCACGATGGGGCCGAATGTGTCTGAAGACATGATTATGCCCGTCATCTCGATTAAGCCCAACGAAGCTGCTACGATTCCGTAGACGCCTAGGAGGCCGCCCCCGAAAATGAAGTACGTAAGCGTCGCCACTGCTCCCAAGAAAATTATGGGTATTGCGGCGCTCATCATGCCGTAGGAGACGCCTGTCATGATGGATATTGCTGCGCCGCTCTGAGCAGAGCGCGCCATGTTCTTTACGGGCTTGAAATTTATTCCTGTGAAATACTGAACTACCAAATACACCGTTAACGTGAACATGAGTCCAAGCGTCAAGCAGTAAAAGAACCGTATATCATTCATCATTAATGTTGAGATGAAGTAGAAGCCAACGACTGACACGGCGCCGGCGATGAACAAGCTGATGTTAAGGGACGTGATGTTGTTTTTAACCCAGCGCCTTATCGACATCAGCCCAATTAAGGTGACAATGATCCCGAAGCCCCACGTCACCAAAGGAAACACTATAACGATCCATCCCAAATTGAAGGGGGGTCCAACAAAAACCAAACCTAAAATCATCATGGCAATCAAGTTATCTGAGCTTGATTCGAAAAGGTCTGCCCCTCTTCCCGCGCAGTCGCCGACGTTGTCTCCAACCAAATCCGCAATTACAGCGGGGTTTCTCGGGTCGTCTTCAGGTATCTTCGTTTCGAGTTTTCCAACCAAATCCGCCCCGACATCCGCCGCCTTTGTATAAATGCCTCCTCCGAGCTGGGCAAACAGGGCTGCGAGGCTTGCTCCAAACCCGAAACCGACCAAGAGATGAACCGCGTCACCGTTTGAGGGACCTACACTGAAAAGGAAGTACAGCAATATGATTCCCAGAAGGTTGATGCTTACCGTACCTAGACCCATTACGCCTCCTCCTCGGAAGGCAAGCTGAAGTGCTTTTCCGGCAGAAGACCTAGCGGCATTAACGGTTCGCACGTTTGCCTTAACCGCGGCTTTCATGCCAATCACCATCGTTAAAACCGATAAACCTGCGCCCAATGCAAAGCCAACACTTATCTCCCAGCCTAACAATAAGAAGAGCACAACGACCAAGGCAACTATGAAATAGGATATAGTTCTAACTTCTCTTTTTATGAACGCTTGGGCGCCTTCTTGGATATAGCCCGCTATCCGTCTCATGTCAGGTGTGCCTGTTTTTTCACGGGTGATTAGCCTGTAAAGAACAGCCATAGCAAATATGCCCAGGGTTCCAGTTACTATGGGTATCAAAAGCAACTCGTTTTCTAACGTTATAACTCACTTCGATACATTGAAGTCAAGAGGGGTTGATTCGTTATTGATAAAGGTTGCGTGTGCATCCAGAATTTTAGTAACTTTGTAGCGTTTAATTCAACGCCACCCGTTTTTCCTGCAGTGGTCGTGGAGAGCGCTCATTAAACTAACTACCAGCCCTCAATATTCGGATTAAAGTTTATGCGAAAGAGAGGACCAGATGTCCACACAAAACGCTTAGGAAGCCGTTTCTTCTTTTTAATAAAAGTTGGGTGGATTGAATCTAATCGCCAGTCAGAATTAGGTTAACACTTGCCCAACTTTTCCAAGTACTCTATAAACTCTTTCAGTTCTTCTTTATTCATGTTAATCAGCGAGGCGCGTTCCGTTCTAAGGTATTTGCGAAGGGAATCCAAGCATTCTTTAGCTTTTACATCTCGCTTGACGGTTTGCACCTGATCACGCTCTATCTTTATTCGGTAAAGGGTTGCCAGAAAAGTGGCAAAAACAACAAGAGTGTTGCTCACTATGACTATGAGTTCTATATCCATCAACCGTCTCTCCTCATTACTGTGTCTTTATTGTTTTGCAGGACTAAATAAAACCTAACACTTTTCCGCATGATTAAAGTAACTATCTAAAAATTTATGTGCCGAAACATACGAATAAGCAGAAAGAAGTGCCCATATGAAAATCTCGTTTATCAGCGCAAGTCCCAACGAAGGCATTGATGAGCGGGAAGGAAGAAAATCCATCACCGCGTTTCCACCCCTGAGTATACTCTACTTAGCGGCGGTTCTCAAAGAAATGAATGTGGAAGTTTCGGTTTTAGACCAGCCTGCGTTAGGCTTAACCGTGGAAGAAGCCGGGCAGTGGGTGGAAAAAGAAAATCCTGACATTTTGGGTTTCTCCACGCTCACGAGTTCAGGACAGACCGCGGCGCGGATAAGCACCAAAGTGAAAAAGAAAAACCCAAATGTCACCACAGTTTTCGGCAACCATCACGCCACATTCAACGCTGAACGAATTTTAAGCAAGTATCCTGCCGTGGACATAGTTGTCAGGGGAGAAGGCGAAAAAACCATTGCCGAATTAGCAAACTGCTTAGAAAATGGAGGAGACCTCAAAAAAATTCGGGGAATACACTTCAGAAACGGAGGAAAAATCGTTGCAACTCCGGATCAGCTTTTGATTAAGGATTTGGATTCCCTGCCTTTCCCAGACCGAAAACTGCTTGACGTGGAATATCACTGTGTAATTGCTGGAGCGAATATTGCACCGAAAAAATTCACAAGCATAGTCACCTCTCGCGGCTGCGTTTACAACTGCCGCTTTTGCAGCTGTTCAGAGATTGCAAAGAATAAGTGGCGGCCTAGGTCAGCTGCAAACACTGTGGAGGAAATGCAGTTTTTAGTTAGCGAAGGCTATAAGCAGCTCATTTTCGTGGATGACGCTTTCACTATGAACCCGAAAAGAGTGATAGAGATTTGCAGAGGCATACGAAAAGAAAAACTTGATTTAGAGTGGATATGTGAAGGAAGAGTTGACATCTGCTCCTACGAGATGATGCATGAAATGGTGCTGGCAGGCTGCAGAGTTCTCTATTTGGGCATCGAAAATGCTAACCAGCGAATCCTGAACTACTACAACAAGCGTATCACGCCTAAGCAGTCGGAAACCGCCGTGAGAACAGCTAAGAAAGCAGGAGTGGACGTTGTAGCGGGGTCTTTCATAATCGGCGCGCCAGATGAAACTCGAGAGGAAATGTGGCACACCGTAAAGTTTGCGCAGCGGGTTCCCCTAGACATTCCGCAGTTCAATATCCTTGGCGCTCACCCAGGAAATGACATTTGGAACGAGTTTGTGGCTAAGGGCTTTCTGGATCCGGAGCAATGGTGGGAGAAGGGAGTTGCCGTCTGTGAAGTGTACCCCTACGCAAAGGTGTCCCGGGACGAAGTAATGCAGATAATGCATAACGCCTTTTTCCAGCATGTTTACCGCCCAAGCTATTTGGTGAAGCAGGCTGCGAACACCTTGAAAAGCCTGTATCGACTGAACGTTTTTATGAACAACTTAAGCCGAATCGGCGAAATCCGAGAGGCAGCGAACAGCGTAGCCTGACTAGCTGCTACATGGGATACTGTTAGGTTAAGTTACCCAATCCCTGATGCGTGTGCCTGTGTAGAGGTAACAACAATGCTTTATCGGTAAGAGCTACTTACAGGTTTTATGGAGGTGGAAATCGTTGTTGTTTATAGTTCTTGGAAAATATAAAAAAAAGCCAACTAAAGAAACAGTGGATAAGGCAACGGAGTCTTTTGGGCAATTGACGAAAGAAGGCGTCAAATTCATCGCGAATTATTGGACGCTCGGCAAGTACGATACAGTCGCGATAGTGGAAGCTAAGGATGAGAAGACGATAATGAAGAGCCTCATACGGTTCGGAGACGTTCAATCAACGGAGACACTCGTTGCGGTGTCGAGAGAAGATGCCATAAAGCTCGTCGAATAACTGGGAGGTGGATAAGAAAATTCTTACCCTCCATTTGATTTTGACGTGTTTCTGACTGTTTTGAGGTTGCTTAACTTACCAGTATCGCTACGAGGTAAGATTTTATAGGGAGCGCCCGTACAATTACATTGAGGGATTTTTACGAAGTTTGAAACCAACGTGAAAGACAGTATACCCCGCACCTACAACGTAACCAGCTTCAGGTTTCCGCGACCTGCCGAGTTGGATTACAAAGCGGGGCAGTTTCTTTTCATAACTTTAAAAGGTGCTGACGGAAAAGAGTTAAGCAAGCACTTCAGCTTTTCCAGCAGCCCAACAGAGAAAACACATATAGAATTCACCAAGAAGCTGTCAGACAGCGACTTCTCCGCCGCCTTGAAAGGGCTGAAAAAAGGCGACTGGGCAAGAATAGACGCGCCGTACGGGAAATTCACGTTCGAGGGCGAGCACAAAAAAATAGGCTTACTTGGGGGCGGCATCGGAATAACTCCGTTCATCGGCATCTGCAAGTACTGCACCGACATGCGCTTGGACACGAAGATTACTTTGCTCTACGGCAACCGCACGGAAAGCGACATCGCCTTCAGAAAAGAGCTGGAAGCGATGCAGAAGCAAAATGAGAACATGAAGGTTGTGTTTACGCTGAACGAGGCGGACAGCGGATGGAAAGGCGCCACGGGCTTCATCACGGCGGACATGATAAAAAAAGAGATACCTGACTACGAGGAAACTGTGTTTTACACGTGTGGTCCTCCACCCATGGTGGATATCATGGGAAAGCTCATCGAACAACTGGGACTGCCTAAGACGCAGCTGAACAGGGAATACTTCACAGGCTACACGTAACCAGAAAAATAGCGCGGAACACGCTGCTCACTGCTTAGAACCTACGTTTTTTAGAGTTCCCAACCCAACGGAAAACAGCGCCAACACGAACGTAAGTGCTAACGCTAGTATTTTCATGGGTATCAACTTTTGCGTTTCTTAAAGTAGATGAGCATGCCTGTGCCGACTGAAATCAGGGCGCCAGCGGCTATGACTGCCCAGAGCCAGCTTTGCAGCCCCAAAAACGTTTCTGTGGGTGGCATGGCTGTGTTGCTGATGCTGAGTTCATCTATGAGCGTGTTTGAGTCGTGTCCAATGTACAGATACGTGCTTCGCTTTATGTTGCCCGTGGGGTTTTGAGTTCCCTCCGTAACTCTCACGGCTTCTTCTTCTCCGTTCACGTACAGATGCATGCCCGACGTGAGGCTGCGCGTGAAAACGACGTGCGTCCACTCGCTCAGATGTATGACGGGTTCGGTGGTTACTATTTCGTTGAAGCCTTCTGTATCGGTGACTACGTAGCCACGCAACGCGCCTATCGAAGGAGAAGTGCTGTCATCTGGCTCCACGCCATTCACAGCCAAACCCGCTATTCTATTGGGCAAATTCTTGTCCTCGCGAACCGACTGGATCACAACGTTGTTGTAGGTTACGTTTTTGAACTCGTTCATGTAAATCCAAGCGTCAAAAGTGATTTCACCCTTGATTTCTAAGCTTGGAGAGGCGGGAACGTACACGTAAGCCCACCCGTCGAAGCTGAGAGCGTTGCCAAACTTGCCCTTAACCAAGCTGGGAGTAAAGATGACGTCTCCCGCAGCCGCGCCTAGGAACCCGTCGTTGCAGCCCATGGCGTCCGCGGTGAGATTGTTAGGCTCCACCTCATCAAAATGCCACAAGGACACCACGTGCCCCTTAGCCAGCGGCGGCTGATCCGCAGTTGGAAGCAAGCTTACGTTGTTGATGTTATACGGGTTTATGAGCGGGTGATTGTCCACGTTGTTAGCGCAGATGACGAAGGGAACATCGCCTGTTCCTGAATCCTCCACTTCTTCGGCGTCAGGATTTTCCTTGACGTAGTTACTCCAGTAGTTGCCTTCCGCGCCATCGTCCCAGCAGTTAACGTTGTAAGTTGAGCTGACGTAGACGTTTTGGCTGTTATCGACGAAGTTGTTGTGGTAGAATATGTTGCCGTTTGGAGCGCCGAAAAAGGACGGAAAGTAGATTGCCCAGCCACTGTCGGATATCTGGTTAGCGGTAATCGTGTTGTTGGAGCCGGCGAAGTAGATGCCGCTCTCGCCGTTGTCCGCTATTACGTTGCCGAACACCACTGAGTAGGACGAGCCTAGCCCAACGCCCCTCGTGTTATTCCTGATTGTGTTTCCCGAAATCACATTTGAATAACCCTCGATGGCTACGCCTGACGCCTTGTTTCCGGCGATGTAGTTTCCAGAAATCGTGTTCAAGGAGCCACCATAGAAACGGATGCCCTCCTTGAGGTTTCGGGTGATGTTGTTTTGGGTTATACGAGTGGAAGACTGGATGGCGCATAAGACGCCCCAAAACGTGTTCGAGATATCGTTGCCCTGAACCGTGCAGTTGTCACCTTTGATGTTGACGCCGTTCGCGTACTGCGACGCGACAGAATAGTCTGCGCTCTGGATGGTGAATCCGCTTACAGTTATGTTATCTGCGGCGAGTGTGAACACGTTGCCGCTGTTGACGCCGCCCTCTCCTATAACCACGGTGTTTTCGCTGTCTTCGCCCAAAACTAAGAGGGATTTATCAATCTGCACGTTTTCATGATAAACTCCGCTCTGCACGAAAACCGTGTCGCCTGGAGATGCATGGCTGACAGCCTCGCTTATTGTGGGATATTCTTCGGGAACAACTATGGTCTTTGGACCAGCATGGACAGGTTGAATATTAAGCTGCAAAACCAAAGTGCCCAGTAGGACAAGCATAAACGCTACGGCTAAACACGTGTGAAGCTTGACCTGTTTGGCGGAGTTCATCTGCACATCACAAATAATCTAACGCATAATCAATCTATTAACTCTCCCAGCGGAACAACTTGTTCTCCCAAAAGAACACCCAGCACCTGTCAGGGCATCGCGGCTTTGGGCAAAACTAATACGCGAATGATGCCAAAATAGTCACGTGCGTCGAGGCTTAAACATGCCGAATGCAAGCAACGAGGAACTCGAAGGCATCACACTCAGCGTGTACTTGTATATCGTTAAGAAAGGCAAGCCAGTCGGTCCACGAGACGTAATGAAAGGCGCAAACCTCAGCAGCCCCAGCGTGGCTTACAGGCACCTCCAAAAACTTGAAGACATGGGCTACTTGCAGAAAAACAATCATGGCGAGTACATAACCAAAAACAAAGCCCACGTGAGAGGGTACATCTGGATTGGCAGGCGCATGATGCCGAAGATGGTGATTTACGCACTTATCTTCTTGAGCATTTTAATCGTTGAACTCATCGTTCTCGCCATACACTATGCGGTTGAAAACTACGAATTCAAAGTATTCTTTCTGCTGCTAATACTGGTCACAGGATTCGCCATGATAGTGTTCATCGTAGAAGGATTACTGCAGCGCAGAAGAACCAAGCTGAGACTTCAAAACGAACAGGCACATCATTGAACATAGCAAGAGATGCTAAAAAGGCTATTTCTGCTTCTTTCTATTCAGCATGTTCTCGATTACAGGGCGCAACTTCGCGTTTTCCGCCTTTATCTTTTCTTTACCCAACGCCTTCATCTGCGCATCTATCTCGCGGATCAACTCGGCGTAATGCACGCCTTCAGCCGCTGAAACGTACTCCACGCGGAACCTTTCAGGACTCATGCCGAGCTTCATCAGCATTCCTTTCAACGCGTCCGTCCGCGCTTTCATCTTATAGTTTCCGCTGATGTAGTGGCAGTCGTAAGGCAAGTGGCAAGCTCCGACAAGCACCATACCAGCGCCAAGTCGCAGAGCCTCAAGTATGAAGTCCCTGTCCACCCTGCCTGAACACATCACGCGTATGGGGCGAATGCTGGGCGGATACTCAAAACGGCTTGTACCTGCCAAGTCAGCGCCCGCGTAACTGCACCAGTTGCAGAGGAAAGCCAGAATCTTGTCTTCAGGATCCTTCTCCAGCGCGGCGCGTACCTGCGCCAAAATCTGGGCGTCCGTGAAATGCAGCTGCGTAATGGCGTCTTGTGGGCACTCGGCGACGCAGGTTCCGCAGCCGTGACAGCTGGCGGAAATCACCTGTGCAGGCTTGTGCTCCTCAATTCTGATGGCGCCGTATGGACATTTGGTGGCGCATATGCCGCACTTCGCTGTCACGTTTCGGCATTTGCTTGCGTCGATAACGGAGATTATGGGCTCAATCTTCCACGTTGGCTTCGAAATCACGGTTGCCGCTCGTGAAGCAGCGCCGCTTCCCTGCGAAACGCTATACGGAATGTCCTTCAAGCCCTGGCAGGCGCCAGCGAAGAATATGCCGTCTGTAGGCGCATCCAAAGGCTTTAGTTTCGGGTGGCTCTCCATGAAGAAGCCGTCTGCGCCGCGGGTGAGGTTGAGGATGCGGGCGAGTTCGTCTGAGCCTTTTTTAGGTATGGAAGCAGTGGCTAACACGACCATTTCCGCTTCTACTTCTATGGGCACGCCGAGGTTGGCGTCTTCAGAATGCAGAATCAGGTTGTGGGTTTTCGGGTCTTCGTCGATGCGGCTGACGCGTCCGCGGATGAAGTTTACTCCGCCTTCTCTGGCGCGGTCGTAAAATTCCTCGTAGCCTTTTCCTGGGCTGCGGATGTCTATGTAGAAAACGTACGCTTCAATGTCTTCTTTGTATTTCTCTTTTAGCTGAACCACGTGCTTCAGCGTGTACATGCAGCAGTAGTTTGAGCAGTACGGATACTTGTTCTTGTCACGTGAGCCAACGCACTGGATGAAAGCGATGGTGTGAGGCTTTTTCCCGTCGGAAGCACGGATGACTTTGCCGTCTGTTGGACCCGCCGCCAGAATGAGCCTTTCGAACTCCATGCTGGTGATGACATTCGGATACTTCCCGTAGCCCAGCAAAGGCATGTCGTAGGGCAAGTACACATCATACCCCGTGGCCACAATTATGGCGCCCACTTCTATGTCCACCTCTTCAGGCTGCTGCTCAAAGTTTATCGCTTCTCTGGCTCCGCAGATGTCCACGCACTTGTAACATTCGATGCAGTAATCCTTGTTTATGCTGTAGATAAGCGGCACCGCCTGGTCGAAGGGAACCGAGATGGCCTTTCGCGTGCCTAGGTTCATGTCCCACTCGTTAGGAAACTCGATGGGGCAAGCGTCTTTGCATTCGCCGCAGCCCGTGCACTTGTCAGCCAGCACGAAACGCGGGTTTTTGCGAATTTTAACTTTAAAGTTGCCTACGTAACCGTCTACTTTCACCAGGTCCGCGTTCGAAATTATCTCGATGTTCGGGTGCCTTCCCACGTCAACCATTTTTGGGCCTTCAATGCAGATGCTGCAGTCAAGGGTTGGAAAAGTCTTGTCAAGGGCTGCCATGTGACCGCCGATGCTTTCGCCTTTCTCCAACAGGTAAACTTTGAAGCCCATCTCCGCCAAGTCCAGCGCCGCGTTCATTCCCGCGATGCCGCCGCCCACAACCAAGGCTTTGTTGGTTACGGGAACCTCGATTGTTTGAAGGGGCATCATTAGGCGGGTTTTCGCCACAGCCATCTTTATGGCGTCTTTCGCTCTTTCTGTAGCCTCTTTTGGCGTGCTTGGGTGGCACCATGAACTGAACTCGCGGATGTTCGCCATCTCGTAAAGGAACGGGTTTAAACCCGCCTCAGAAACCGTCCGGCGGAACGTCGGTTCGTGCATTCGGGGTGAGCAGGCCGCCACCACTACGCGGTTCAGCTTGTATTCTTTTATGCCTTTCCTGATTTCTTCTTGGCCGGGGTCGGCGCACGTGTAACGGTTTTCCTTGACATAAACGACGTCTGGAATCGTTTTAGCGTACTCCACAAGCTCCTTTATGTCCAAAGTGCCCGCGATGTTCAAGCCGCAGTGGCAGATGAAAACGCCTATACGCAACTCTTCGTTTTCAGGCTGCTTCGGCGTTTCGGGCTTGCTCATCTTATCTCCTCTTCAAACACGAACCGGCGGCACACTGATTCTTTCGCCTTTTGGGAACCGCAGGCTTTCAACTCTTTAACCGCGTCAACTGGCGAAGTGAGCTTCTCCAGAGCCTTGTTCCACGCACCAGAGCGGACAGGCGCATGGTGTATTTTGGTTCTTTTAAGCGTCAAAGCGTCGTCAACTGGGCAAACCGCTTTGCAGGCGCCGCAGTAGTCACAGAAAAGCTCGTTAACGTAAACTTTCCCGTCCTTCTCCGAAAGGTACAGTGCGCCTTTTATGGGGCAAACGTCAAGGCAGTCGGTGCAGCCTTCCGGACACTTCGCTTGGTCAATGGCAATTTTGCCTTCTATGAATTTCCGCACCTTGATTACGCCTGGCGCGCATTTGAATTCGCAGACCCGGCAGGTAGGGCAGTACTCTTTCTGAATGTCCAAGCTGGTTTGCACGCGTTTCCTCTGGCTCGGCGTCAAAGCCGCCACGTCTTCCACCGGCTTCCCGTCGTAGCCTACACGGCTGATTTTAATCAAAGATAAGGGGCAAACGTCTTCGCATTCAACGCAGTCTGGTGGGCACTGGCTCGTGTCCACTTTTATGTCGCGAGTTAGCTGTGGAAAACTCTCCTTATCCAGCACTGAAAGCGCGTGTTCACCGTTTAACGTGAGTTTGATGGCGCCGTAGGGGCAGGCAACGTCGCATATCCCGCAGAAATTGCATTTCTCCAAGTCAATATCGATTTTGGCTTTCCTTGCTTTTTGTCCCTTGACTTTGGGCTGTTTTTCAAGTTTGATGGCGTCTTTTGGACAAGCTAAACTGCATATCTGGCAACCCGCGCAGCGTGCCTTATCAAGGGTTAACTTGAAGTTTTTAACGTGTAAAACCCATTCCAGAGATAACGTGTCTGCCGTATCTTTTTTCACGGTTTTTAACGGCATTTATTTTACCACCAACACAAGGCACGCTCGATGCCAGATTGTTAAACTGTTTCAATGCAGAGTTTTCGATATAAATATTGCTTGCTGATAACGCCGTTTTATTCATGAAATTTAATGGAAAATGCATGAAACCAATCAGTTTCGAATCGTTACGGCAACATGACACTTCAACACATCAGCGTCTTCAATGTGAACTACCCGCAAACCAGCTTTTTGCAGCAAAGCCTGGAAAGCTTCCAGTGAAAACACTTTCTTCAACCCCGTCACCACAATCGGCGCGCTTCGCTTGGCGTTTCGCTCAATTTCCGTTAGTGTTTTCAACGGGTTCGGCATGTTCTGAAGCACCGTAAAAGCGAAAACCGCGTCGAAACAAACGTCTCTGAACGGCAGATGGTCCGCGTCAGCCTGAACCAGGTGAACGTTACGGAAAGCTCGGGTGTGCTCTTTTGCTTGGAGCAATAGCCGACGGGAAATATCAACGCCCACAAGCGTTTTGGCTTCGGCTGCTATATAGCTGAAAAAGAGTCCCGTACCGCATCCAACATCGAGAACGTTGCCGTTCATTTCCAAGTGTTTTAAGGCTGCGCGGTACTTCGCTGCTTGTTCCTCAGCGTACCGCTCATCATACATTCTGGCTGTCACGTCGTAACGACGCATGACCTTGCGCTTCTGGTTCCATTTGTTCACGGGCTGAACCTTCAGAAATCTTATGTACGCTGGAACCCTCTAAAATACTTGGCTGAAAAAAGAATGCAGAAAGACAAGTTAACGGTTCTCACGAACCCAACGCTGGCGGAAGCCACCTCGGTAATTGAGAAGGCGTTTGTGCAGAGAAGAACGCTCATCGTGGCGGGCAAGTGCAGTGTTCGCTACACGGGCAGAGCCAAGTCAACGCTTGAGCCTGGCGAACGACTGCTAATCATCAAGGAAGACGGTTCGCTGCTTGTTCACCGCCCAATCGGCTACGAACCCGTGAACTGGCAGCCGTCTGGAAGCGTTTTCCACGTGCAAACCAAAGCCGACACGATGGAAGTTCACGCGGTCAGGCAGAAACCCCGCGAGAATGTGCGGGTGACGTTCAGCGAGGTTTTCATGGTTTCCGCCCTGAGCCTTGTGGATTCGGGAGAGTTCGCGCTTTACGCCAGCGAACTTGATATGCATAAGGCGATTTTGCTGAAGCCTTCGCTTTTGGAGGATGGTTTTAAGCCGATTAGTTATGAGAAGAAGGTTGAGCCTGGGTTTGTGGATGTTTACGGCGTGGATAAGGAGGGAAGGCTTGTGGTGGTGGAGGTTAAGAGGAAAACCGCTGGGAAAGACGCTGTTTTGCAGCTGTCTCGGTACATAGAAGCTATAAAAGGCAAGGCGGACCGTGAGCTGCGAGGGGTGCTTGTTGCGCCGAGCTTGGGCAAGGATGTGCAGAGGCTGCTGGTGACGCTGGGGTTGGAGTTTAAGGCGTTAGATCCGAAAAAATGCGCTAAAGTGCTGAAGAAAACTGAAGCTACGAAACTGGAAAAGTTTTTCAAGTGATGACATCAATTAGGCGCGTGAATTTAGCGCAGCCTTGGTAAAAGTTAAGAGAAACCTTAAATCCGCTGTACTTCTCAATAAGGCTTATGTCAGAAGAGCTAGAACGCTACCTTTCCAGTTATATACAAAATCGTGTGGGAGTATTGAAGAAGTACCTGTTGGCGGCTTTGGACAATAAAGACCACTGCATATGGTACTTGGAATCAACCGAGGGCATGCTTATGCCATCTTCGGATTTAAAGAACGTCCAGCTTCTGAGGGATGCCCAACTTTTCACCGAGGACGTTAGAATTTCAAGAAACGGGCGCAACACCTACAAGATTTATTGTTTGACGGAGCTGGGTCTGAATCTGGCTGCTGAGATCAAAAAGGAAGGCTTAGAAGGCAACCAAAAAGAAAAATAAACAAAACACGCACACGCGCCAACCGCCTGCCATTTATAAGTTAACTGCGTTTTAGACACCCTCTTTTTAATAAGTTATATAAGCTTAACAATGCTCAATGGGTGGCTATGAGCGCTGTACTTTCACCCTTTGAAACAATAGGACTCTACTCCGTCATTGCAGTAGCTGTCGGCGCATTAATTTACGCATTAATTCTGAGAAGAGAAGTTCTCCGGGAGAGCACAGGCTCCGGCAAAGTGAAAGAAGTTTGGAACGGAATCAAGTCAGGAGCAAACGCCTACCTGAAAACCCAGTTCCGATCGTTAATCTTGTTCATAGGCGTCTTAGGCGCCTTCCTCTACATCTCGGCGGCGCTCGACCCGTCAATTACAAACGTCCAAAATATTAACCCGTTTTTCATAATAATCGGCAGAGTCGGCGCATTCCTGATTGGAGTTTTCTTCTCCGCCATGATTGGCTATGTTGGAATGAACATGGCGGTGCAGGGAAACATTCGCGTTTCCGAAGCTTCCCGTAAAGGCTTTCGCGAAGCGCTCCGCATCGCGTACCGCACAGGAACCATCACCGGCATGCTCACCGACGGCCTAGGCCTTTTGGGCGGAACCATAATCTTCCTGATATATGTCGAACATTCACCTGCGGTCCTTCTGGGCTTCGGGTTCGGCGGCACGTTACTTGCGTTGTTTATGAGGGTCGGCGGTGGGATATACACTAAAGCAGCAGATATAGGCGCGGACCTGGTGGGCAAGGTTGAGATTGGCATTCCTGAAGATGACCCGAGGAACGCGGCGGTCGTAGCGGACCTTGTGGGCGACAACGTCGGCGACTGCGCGGGGATGGCTGCGGACATTTTTGAATCCTATGAGGTTACTATGGTTTCGGCGCTTATCCTGGGGTTAGCCATAGCCACGCAAGGGCCAATATTTGAGGCTAAATGGATTGTTTTTCCCCTCTTAGCGCGTGGTATAGGCATCGTAAGCACGGTTATAGGAACATACGCGGTTTCAGTGTGGCCTGAAAGGTGGACGAGAGGCGACGCTTTTAAGGCGATGGATTTATCGTATGACCTGTCCAGCGTACTTTCTGCAGCCAGCTTTCTGCTTTTAGCCGTATTCTATGTCAACGACATCAGAGTGTTCTTGGTCACCACGATGGGTATAGTCCTCGCGATAAGCTTCAACAAGCTCGCAAATCATTTCACCAGCCCAAGCAAGGGTCCTGTTGATAAAGTGGCGGCAACAAGCAAGACAGGAGCAGCCACTCTGATTTTGCAGGGTCTGGCGTTGGGGTTTGAGAGCACCGTTTGGACAACACTGCTAATCGGACTTACGATTGCGGTTTCTGTTATAATTTGGTTTGGAGCAGGAATTATTTTTGCGTTCTACGGAGTAGCCCTTGCCAGCATTGGCATGCTTACGCAGACAGGCAACAACGTTGCCATGGACACGTTTGGTCCCATAGTGGACAACGCAAATGGCATAGGCGAAATGGCTGGGCTTGAAGGGGAACCTCGGCAGATTCTGGCTGACTTGGACGCCTCAGGCAACACAACCAAGGCAATCACTAAATCCTTAGCCATAGCCTCAGCGGTGCTGGCTGCAGTGTCGCTGTTTTCCGCCTTCACAGAAACCCTGGGCGTCAACCTCGACATCGCGGACCCGCTGGTTTTCGTGGGGCTTCTAGTCGGCGGTTCACTCCCGTTTCTGTTCAGCTTCATATCCATAAGGGCTGTCAGCAGGGCGGCGGGAAAAATCATCGAAGAAGTAAGAAAACAGTTCAAGATTCCTGGAATTATTGAAGGATTGAAGCTTCCAGACTACGCCTCAGTTGTGAGCATATGCACTTCCGCTGCGCAACGAGAACTAGCGAGCTTGGCGATAATAGCGATATTAACGCCTTTGGCGGTTGGAGCCCTCTTGGGCGCTGCGGCTTGGGGAGGATTCTTGGCTGGAGTAATTTTGACGGGGCAATTGTTGGCCGTGTTCATGGCAAACTCCGGCGGCGCCTGGGATAACGCCAAGAAGAAGATAGAAGACGGGTATTACGGAGGCAAATACTCTGAAAGCCACAAGGCGTCAGTGGTAGGCGACACCGTAGGCGACCCGTTGAAGGATACGGCTGGACCCGCTTTGAATCCGATGATTAAAGTGATTAACCTGATTTCGCTGCTCTTTTCAGGTGTCATACTTTCAATGGGTAACACGCTTATGGTCGAAATTCCGAGTACGGGTATTCAAATACCGGTTGTTTCGATCATTCTTTCAGTTGTTTTGATAGGTATAATCGGCGCTGCCATATTCTACAGCAAGCGTGAGACAAAGGAAGAAGAGAGAGCACGTGACGTTGAAGGACCTGTTCCAAGCGACATTCTTGCTGAACCTAACCCTGTGGAAGTGAACGCGGATTTCGTTGTGAATGCCACGCTTGACGATTCCAGCACTGGTGGCTCAAAAATAGCCTCGGCCGAGTACAGTCTTGACGGAACATCATGGCAGTCGATGGAACCTGCAGACGGCGCCATGGACGCTCCAATCGAGAAGATAGTGGCGAAGTTATCAGTGACGAAAGCGGGCGTTTACAACCTGCAAGTGCACGGCTCCGATGAACTGGGAAACGTGGCTTCTGAAAAATCCATAGTCCTCATAGTTTATGACCCAGACGGCGTTGCAACGGGTGACGGCAGCATAAAGTCTCCGATTGGAGCCTACACAGCTGACCCATCGCTTACAGGAAAAGCCAAATTCAAGTTTGATGTCCAATATCCAAAGGCAGACAAGGTCCCGACAGGCCAAACCGAGTTTATGTTCCCAGCTGCAGACATGACCTTCAAGAGCACCAGCAACGATTGGCTTGTCGTCTCAGAGTCAAAAGCTCGCTGTAAAGGTACAGGCACAATTAACGGTTCAGGAAAATACGGGTTCCTGCTGATTGTGGTTGATGAGCCAGGGCGAGGCAAGAGCACATCTGAAAAGTTAAGAATAAAAATCTGGGACAAGACAACGGGCAAGACAGTTTACGATAACAATTTAGGTTATCCAGAAGACATTACGCCGACGACTGAAGTGACAAGCGGCAGCGTGGATGTTCACATCAAGCGTGAGCGCCCAGAAAAGTGATAAGGAAGAATCGCCAACTATAGTTTTCAGGAGCGAAAGCTAACCTTGAATTTGTGGAAGGACATTCCAGCAGGGGACCAGCCCCCGGAACTGCTGAACATGGTTATTGAAGTCATGAGCACTTCTCGAGACAAGTACGAGTACAATATTAACTGGGAAGTGTTGGTTTTGGACAGGATAATTCCCTCATCCGTCGTGTTCCCAGTCGAGTACGGTTTCGTTCCGCAAACGTGGTTTGATGATGGTGACCCGTTGGACATCATGGCCCTTAGCTTCGAACCGTTAGAGGTCGGGTGCATAGCAAAAGTTCGAGTAATAGGCGCTTTAATAATTGAAGATGAAGAGGGCTTGGACGCAAAAATCCTCGCAGTGCTTGTGAACGACGCAAGGTTTGAAGGCTACAACGACATCACCGATGTACACCAGCATCAACTGAAAATGATACAGGAATTTTTTGAAACCTACAAGAGGCTGGAACCGCACAGGTGGGCTAAGACAAGAGACTGGAAGAACGCTGCGGAAGCAAAGAAAATCGTGAATTACGCCATGGAATTATACAGAGAAAGAACAAAACAGCCGTGACAACATATCTGCCTAAGCAAGTTCAGCCGATCAGGTTGTTTAAACTTTGATGCTCCTTCTCTGAAATCCAACCTTCATTTCTTATATATTCAAGTCCTTCTCTGATGCGCTCACGCATCGAATCTTTGTTTAATATGTTTGTTCTTTGGCCCTCTTCTCTCATTTCGGTTTCAAACACAGCGTTCTGCTGAGCCAACACCAGAATCGTATCCATCAGTGAAGTTATGACTTCGAAGCGGGGAACAAGTAGCTGCTTGATTTTTGCCCTGCCTAAGGCGCTCTTAAGCTTGGTTGAAAGGCCAATGGAATTCGCTTCTGACGGAGGAAGAATCAGGTATCGTTTCTTTGATTCCACCTGATAACAAATCACATAGAACGGAACATAAAATAGGACTACGTCTCTCAGCTCTGATTCCTTTTTGACGCCTATCTTTGCGAAGTTTTCGATGCTTGCTTCTCTCAACTTGACGGTTCTGCCGAGCTGCTCAAGTATCATCTTGGTTTGCTGCTCCAGCTTATCAATTTTTTGATTGTAAAGCAAAACCTGCGCGTCACGAGAAGACTCAAGATCCAACAGGGGCTGGCTCGCTTCTTTACTCTTAGCCTCCAGCTCAGATCGCAAATTAAAAATCTCAAGAGATTTACGTTCTCCCAAATCTCTAAGCGCTTTTTCAGTCTCCTTCAACTGATCATCAATTTCTGAAAGCTCCTTCTTCAGGTCATTGCTTCTTTCTTTCCACTTTTGTTCGCCAACAGAATCATCCTTTTCCGCGCAAGTTTTAGCTTCCAGTTTATAGTTTTCAATTTTAGCAAGCGTTTGTTCTCGTGACTTTTCAAGTTTTATTTTTCTTTTTTGAACTGGAAGACGTTGCTTGTCGAAGGTTTTTGTTGAGTCGATGATCTGATGGTCATAGGCTTCTTTGAGGTGATTAACTTTCGGAGCCACAAGTTCCTCCTGCGCGTTAATCTTGATGGCAAATTCTTCCTTGACAACTTGGGCTTTGTTGCGCAGCACCTGCGTGTAATGGTTAGTGGCTTTGTTTACGAACTTCATGCATCGGTAGAGTCCTTCAACATCTTTTTTGAAAGATGAATGCAGATTCTCAAGTTCCCTTAGAATGGCCGCGATTGTCGATTCTTCTATTATAGGAGAAAGCAACCCCACGTTAGCAGGTTCATCTTCTGTTGCGGTTGCTTCCCGACGGTAAACGTCAAACTCGCTCAAGAACTCTGGGTCGCTTATTAACCCGTTTACCAGAACTGCTTTCTCGGTCACTGGAGCCTGAAAATAATTAATGTGATCAGAGAGGAAAGCCATATGCGTTTCACGGGTTTTGGAACTTCTTTTCAGGTTCTCCATGAAAGGATTCACATCTGGAGTTACAACATACCGCAGCGTATAGTTAGCCCTGTTCAAGCCATCGAAAATAAGGATTGTTTCAGACCAGGGGAAAAGCCAAAGCGGATAACCTATCTTGGCGATGAACACTATTTTTTCTTCAGGACGCCTTGAAATTATGCCGCCGCCTTTTGCCCTCTCCAGTTCTGCCAACGTGAAAACAGCGGCTGCTTCAGCCTTGGCTGTGAAGGGGTCCTTGCGGTTTTCTGAGAGTGCTGAAAACGGCAAAAGAAACTGGGTGAATGCTGAGCCTATTCCCGACATTATGGTTCCCGAATATAATTGCAGGTGGTATCATTTTAAGATTTGTCATTAA
>CAZPND010000015.1:0-27964 GCA_964587975.1 uncultured Candidatus Bathyarchaeia archaeon | reverse complement strand
ACTCCTCACCCAACTCACCGCATTTTCCAGCCTCACCCGACTAATAATCGGCGTAACCTATTCACACCAACCTACCTCACAGCCGCCATACTCGGTTGGCATAATATTGGCCTTTACAGCAAGATCATAGCAGCGTGATTCGGTTATGTATTTAACAATTTGAGCGATTTTGCCAAGATTGCTAACTTTTTTCTCCAAAGGATATTGGTCAGGTACCTTTGCCAAGCTCCAACACCTCTATTCAGGATCGCCTTCTTCAGCTTTTAGTTTTTGCGTAGTCTCTAAGGTCTGAGCGATGCTTTCGATCAAACGCCTTTTTATTTCAAAATCACTGTTCGACATAATCTATGCATGGAAAACTTCCCCCACTACTAAGTTATCCGTGTAACGCTTGCGGTAAACCTGTCGGCGGCGGACTCAGGTATTGCACGAAATGCAAAATAGCCTTATGCGACTACTGCGCCACTGAACTTTTGGTCTAAGGGCTTATTAATGTTTTGAACTTGGATAAACGGTGATGAAACCTTGCTTTTTTCCGATCAGGGGCAGGCTCTGGAACAAAAAATGAGAATTGAGTTGTATTATGAAACAAAATAATAATTTTCATAGTTTAGATGTTATGTTTAACCGAAGTTCCACAAAACGATTATGAAACTGGAATATGTGAGAATCTATGTTATAGAACCACAGTTCAAAGAACAGATTAAAATAATAACCATCATTGTTAGCTTCCCAGGAAGCGAGTTTGTCGACATTGAAGGCTACATCATTTATCCTTATTGTCTGAACAAGCAATTGATCGCCAGAAGCAGCAATATTAGAAAATGAAAAGCGCATAGATGTCTCCCAGCTTTCGCCATTTTCAATAATAGACCTATATTCATATAATGGTGATAAAGGACTAGGAGTTCCAGCTGTGGTGTTTGGGAAAATTTCCCCCTGAACCCCAAGTTTTACATAAAGGACGTAATACGAGGAATGGCCCATATGGTTGCCAATGCCAACGTAGATAGCGTAATCTTTGTTAGGCGTGACGTTTGAGGAATAATTTTCAGCTATATGATTCTCACCCAGAATCCATAATTGAGAAAATTTTTCGCCTTGTGGCAAACCAAAGAAAGAACCCAAAGTGGGGGATAAGATTATCAAAACTAATACAGCACACAGCAGAGTGTAAATTATCCTCCAATTTCCTAAACTCATCACTTGCCCTCCACATGAGGCTTTGTGCTTAAGATTCGTTTGAAATAGAGGCGTTTTATGTATTGCCATCCTAATAGTCCTAAGATCAAAACCAAAACTACACCCACGACTGATAGCACCGCGATAAGAATAAAATTGTTGACTTGATCTCTTTCTGCATCCAGCTTCAAACGGGCGCCTTCTTCAGCAACACCGTTTGTAGCTTGGGTGCACTCAACCGCAAATGAGCTTGATTTATTATAATCTCCGATCCTAAAAGCTATATTAGCTTCAGAGAGGAGATTTTCGGCTAATTGAAGCTTAGTCAGGAGTGAAGAAGTGTTGGCTCCTGCTCTTTCAGCCTCGGCAACCGCAACATAGGCTGAACCGAGATTGCGATCAGCTTGCCCTATAGCTTCACTTGCTTCGTCGGAGTTAACAGCAAGACCTATTGGCATAAGCTGAGAAATTGCCAAAAGAAAAAGAAGTACAATTGCAGTTTTGTGCTTGCTTGTTTCACCTTTCATTATCTCACTTTCTGAAGCAAGGATTTTCTTGCATCAATGCAGAGATAGCTTTCTTTGTTTCATTAATATTTTTTTCGTGCGTGATGCCGAAACAAAACATGTCTCAAACTGAGATGGAGGTATGAATACGCCATTTTTCAGTAGTCTTTATGACAACCGAAGAATAGTGCATAATCAGAGGTTTTTGCTGAGTTTAGAAGTATAGTCTCAAGGCTATTCTTTCATTAAATACTTCCTTTCTAAGAGCCTCTTCCTGGTAAGTGACTCACTTATCTCTTTCTGTACTTGTTTGTCATATTCGAGGTATTCTTGGTATATATTTAGGAAATTGCGTCCTTTGTCCGTGATTTTGTAATATTGGCCTTCAATATCGAAAATAATTAGTGACGCCCCAGTGATTTCAGCGAGATAGCTCTGTAGAACTTTGAAGCTCAAGTTGGCTTGGAACATTATTTTCGTTTTCTTCGCGTTTTGACTAGCCACATGAAGAATATTCGCTATTATATCTAGTTTGCCACGATAACTTCCCAAAGTATTTTCCTCACAGAGTCTCAAAAAAGAAACACAATGAAAACATGATCAACATATTCAGCATCGCAAGCAGCGTAGCTATAACTCATTTCAAGATCCTATGTCTGATCTTCCATCTAAAGTCCAATCTTTGACCGTTAACGGTCAATCAACGGAACATTAGAATGAGTGATAAAATTACTTTGAAATCGTTAACAGCAAATATCAATTTGGATCATACCAAAAATGCACTTCAAGTTATTTCGTAGAAGACTGAAGATTGAGAGTTGTAAAATATCTTTAAATAAAGTCAATCTTGAAAAATATGGGAAAAAAGGTGATTTACTTTCTCCTTCTTCTAATTATCAACAAGGCGACTATTACAACAGCAACTAAAGCCACAACAACAGCGATTGCCACGAAAACATCATTGTTCACAATCCCTGATGAGCCTTCAGATCCATCATCTGGATTGTTCTGCCCTGATCCGTCAGAAGATACCGTTACCTCGAATATGCTAATTTGAACAGGGGTTGGATCCGTCACATAAACGGGATATGCTATTACTGCAGCAATCTGCCCCTCCGCTGGTACAAACTCATTTCCATTGGTTTCAGCGTCATCTATAATTGCCAATGCTACGCTACTTTTGGGTGTATATGTTCCGTTCATGTCGATGAAGTACCAAATTGCCTCTTGCACGTCTTGTACCTCGCCTTGCTTGTGGTTCAAGACGTAATTAACCATAGTCCAATTCTCGCTTGCCAGTTCACCGGTCGGGCTGAAGCTCGAATAAAGATTTATTGTATGAGGCGTTAACCTAGTCATCTCGGCCGATCGGTCAATGCACCATCCGAGATAAGTTGCATTTGTAACATCGTAACCATCGGGAACATCTCTCAGTGTCGAATCGAAATAAGCCTGAGTGCTATTGCTAGCTTCAAGTATAATCACCGTCCCTGATGAAGGTAGCCTTAATGGATCACCATCAACCGCATTTGTACAACCTATAAGAAAAGCTGAAGATAACAAAATTGCCGTTGCAACTATTAGTATTAGGTTTTTTTGAGTCATGATTAATCACTCTTTTTTCTTAATATACGTCTAACCAATATTCTTTGATGATACTTATATATCGATTTCTGAATTTTGATATATGTAACAGACATCACAACTCGAGATGTTTAAGCACAGACGCCTTATTTTTTGTAGAAAGGCGCTCTCGAGCAACGGCAAAGGTAGAAAAGATTAATGTAAATGCAACTAAAGAAAGGACTACTGGGGCTAGACTGATTCCCCAAGGTGTATAGTAAAGAAATAAACCAACTATAGGAACAATTGCCAAGCTCATTCCCATGTTCAAAGCAATTCTTTCAGCAGTTTCAAAGTCTGCGGGAGTCAAATTCGAACTCTTGGCTGGAAAAAGCGCTTTCACAAAAGAATACCCAGGAAACCAAAAAACAAACGATGATCCCAAAAAGACCCTTAAAACACCAAAAATCTGCAGATATTCCGGAACAACGAGGATTGCGAAAACCGTTATGAAGGCAAAAGTAAGAGTTATCCAATACCACAAAAATTTTGAAATCTTGACGTTTTCTGAAGAGCCCTGTGGTGGCTGCAAAATCGGATCCTCAAGACTTAGTTTTCCCATTTCTTGAAGAGCCAAAACAGTTTCAAGTATCCTTTGTTCTGTTGTAAAAAGATGCCTCGACTTCACAATATCGATGAGTTGCTGTATATTTTGCGGGTTCTTTTCTTTCACAATTTCAATTATTTCCCTGGACAACTCATCAATCATTAGATCGCCTTCTGATTATACAAAAAACATCTTTGGAATAAAACTTATGCATTGGGTCAAACCGTGGTGGTACTGAAGAGAAAAACAAATTTTTCTCTTGCAACAAAATTGCAGATTTTAAACTCAAAAACATTAATTTCGTAAACAAACCACAATTTGAGTTAGACTGAAAAGCAAGAAAACATGCGCGCGCTCGCGTGATAGGCTTTAAAGGGGGGGTCAGTTTATTTAAATCAGCCAAAAACAATTGTCGAAGTTTGATCTGAATTATCGAGCTTTTTTCGGGTGTTTTAGTTAGTGAGTACGCTCAAAATAGTTAAACCAAACTGGCTATTCTTATCAACACCGTTGCTAAAAATAGTAAAGAAACAACCATTGCCGCGTTTCTCAGCTTCTTTTTATTTATTAGCAAGTTTATCTTGCCACGTCGAGAAGATAGCAACGCTGTAGCGGACAAAAGTATTATGGACATCATAGCAGTGAACAGACTTAAGTCCCAAATGCCAAGAGGAAAACTCATAAATTCCTAAACTCCCACACCCAGCAAGCTATAATTCAATATTAAACGATGATCACTTTCGCTGATTTGCTGCTTTTCGATTATAAGAGGGTTACCGCTGGCTTTTGTTATTGCGCAAGCGATGGCACTACTAAGTATAGAACCTAACCCAAGTTCTTGTTCGGCTTCCTCATTGAGCGAATAGAATCTATAATTTTCTAATTTAACAACAATATTATTATTTAAAATTCTCATTTCAATCTTTCCAGCAATTTCCAGTTCATTAACAAAAAGCTCTGATATTTGGGTTTTAAGGTTTTTCAAATTCATTCTTGTGAAATTCGTTCCTAGAATTTTTTCAAAAAGTTTTGCTAATTCGGCACCGGGAGGTATCAACAAGATTCCAGAAGTGTCAATTGAAGAATTAAGCTCATGTTTCTGCATATCTCTTAATTCCGAAATTTGCAAAAGATCCTTTTTCATCGGAACGTAAACTCTAACAGTGTCAGGATCCGCAAAATATTTGGGTGGCAAATACACTGCCTCGCCTTCATATTGCAAACGTATAAACATTTGATTAAGTAACGCTGATTGGGAATGTAATGCTGAGTCAAGCAAGGATTTTCTTGCATATTCCTCTGTACGGATATAGGGAAATATCAATCCCCAAAAGACTAAGCCCAGACCAATAAAAGCAAGAATGGATGATACAAAAACCGTTGAAAGAAAAAGGAGCACGGCTCCGGCAACCAGCAGAATAGAATAGGTAAATCTTGACTCAACCATGCTCATATAGTTCCTTCGTTCCTTCGTTACATTTAGAAAACAGTAAAGAGTAAGTAATTATTAGTTTTATTAAATGAACCAAGTATCATGCCCAAGATGTCCATACGATTATCGGCTCACCATAATTGTTATCCACTTCACTTTTGACTATACCTAATTTTTCCAATTTTTCAAGCTTAATTAGCAAATAATCGACACTAATATCTTTCGAAGTTGTCTGTCGATAAGCTTCAATAATAGTAGATAGTGTTGAAGCTGTTCTTGCCCGAGTGCTTTTGATTGCATCTATTATTTGCTTATTACCAAGTGAAAGTTTTTGATAAACATCTTGCCCAATTTTTTTCTGCTTTTTGAGTTCAAGTATATAGAAGATGAACACTATACCTACTAAAACAGTAGTTATAGCGGCAAGTTGAGCACCATTTTGCGTTATCGCTATGCTTATAACAGAAGATAATTTAATTGGCTGCCAGTAATCTACAATTTTTTTTGCTAACGTCTCTAACTCAGCTTGGACTTCGGGAAGTTCTTCCCAATTTTCTGGATATGCGATAAGACTTATTCCAACGTCTTTCTGTTCAGATGTAGCGTTTGCAGCAAACCTTGCCGACTCATACCAATATAATACAGCTTGTTTCTGGTCTGTGGTCGTATATTGAAAAGCAAAAAAGCGACCCGTCAGAGCGGGAGTTTGCAATAGGGATACATCCTTCAATTCATACTGAGAAACTCTAGGCAATCGGCCTTGATTCAACTGATTGTTAATGAGATCTATCTCCCACCTATGAAGTCTATAAACTTCTGATGAAACCTCTACAGACACCCATATGGTTTTAAGGGAGTCATTTTGCGGAGTGTAAACATATGCTAACGCCAAATCAACTTTGGAAATCTCCTCAAATTCATTGTCGCGATACGAAAACTGTAAAGTATAACCAGAAATGTCTGGCAAGGGCGATGTTGTTTTCTGCTGACCTGTTGGAGAATCAAATACAACCATATTGGAGTTATTAGTTAAGGCAAAAAAAGGCACCTGGATTAAAAATAACAAAATAAAAGCCATAACTACGACGATTAGTTTAGTAACTCCGTTCTTAGCTCCTCTGGTTACAGTGCTAATTGTTCTTCCGCATTTTAAGCAGTAACTCAAGCCACCTTGCATTATTGGATGACACTTAGAACATTGTTCTTTCTTCTTAACATCAAGCGCACTTTTGAATTTCTTTTCTGAGCGAATTAGGAAAGCGAGAATTCCAATTAAAATAAGAATCCACAAAAATGCAAATACCTCGGACGGCGGAGGGACTAAGAAAAAGAGAAAGACGATTGGAACCGCTATTAGGCGAAAAGTTTGAGAATTAAACAAGAACAAGATTAATCCAGCTGAAAAAAGAGGTAGAGCAACCATGTGATATTCAAGCGATATAGAAGTATAGGACCCATTCCAATAAAGCAGCACTGCAGTTAACACCAATAGTGCGCCAGCAACAGAAGACAAATGTCTCAGCCGCCTTGGTTGGGATTCAAAACCACGACTGAGAACAACGCGCAATATTTTCTGCCGGCGAAGTACCAAATATGCAAAAACCACAGGTATAGCAAAAATATAAATTTTAGTATAACTATAAAATGCTTCCAAAAAAACCGTCGCCATATCTCTAAGGAAGAACGTTAGTACGCCAAGAATGACAACTGAGACTTTCGCCGCTAACCATAGATTACTTCCATCTAAATAAGGCGGCGGTAATTTTGGACTTATTTCCATTATATCACAACTTACTTCACAGATAATTTACTTCAAACAGACGTTCCATGTCACCAAAGCCATGCAGATTTGACACTTAACCAACTTTATGAGTGAAGGTGAAGATAAGGATACTTCGACAAATGAAAATTATTTCCTTCTAACAACGAAAAAGAAGCCTGCCATGACCGTAGCAATTATGATCAATACTACTGCAAATGCTACAATCTTATACATGAATTCCTTACCCGAATCGTCAAATTCTTTGTCGCTATCGGGATTTTCAGGTGTTGGAGATGGGCGAGGTTCTTCAGGAACGGGGGAAGGAGAGGGTTCGGTTTGTGGTGTAGGTGTGTTATCTTGTTGATTTGAGTCGGAGTTCGAATTTGGAGAAGTGGGTTTTGATGGAGATTGTGATAAATCCAACGAACTAGTAGTGTAGGTTTGGCCGTCGCCAAAACTGTCGTTAGGAGTTACTTTGCAAATCCAGGTTCCGCTGTTACGTGTTTCCTCAGCCGTTATCATTGAATTTAGGCTTAAACCTTCGCTTGTTTCGAGATATCGTTGCAGAATCTGAGAAGAAGACAAAGCTTCAGGATAAATCATAACCTCATCAACCGAACCGGCGAACCAACTGCAATCATTCCATGAACCGTCGAAACCGATGAAAACTGGTCGACCATATATCGAGCCCGGACTTTCCGGTCCAAGTCCAACAGCTCCCGTTAAAGGCGAGTTAGTACGTAACGTGCCATTGATGTAGATGCTTAATCCTTCCCCACTTTTGTATCTGCAGAAAACGTGGCTCCAGACGCCTATTGGTATGCTGGTCGTATTGGGGTCTGAGATTTCATGCCATTGCCCGTCAATTGTGCTTGTGATTCCAAAAAACAAAGTGCTGTTGACCGAGTTCAAAGAATGAAACCCGACCATGTAGGAACCGTTATTTTGCGCAGGTACTTTCTTGACTATCAGTCGCGCGTCGTTCTCGTACTTTGATGGGTTAACCCAGAACTCAATCCCTAACTCGTTGAAGTCGCCTCCACCGCCTAGACTTGGGGCATCCGGCACATATACATAATCATTGACACCGTCGAAGTTGTAAGCTCCCCCAACAACACCATCGTTAATCCAAGTAGCTCCATGAATCGTTCCATGGTTAGCCCGACCCGAATAATCTTTAACACTTAACGATCTACTCACACAAAAATCATCAACCCAGAACCCTTGACCTTGACCAATAAACTTCGGCGAAAATCTAACTCTAAAATCAGTCGCCAAAAACCTAGGATCAAACGTCTGAAGAGTGTAATAATGCCATGAGTCATCTGGTTTAGAAGCGCCCAAGTTGACTATGGTCTTATAGGTTAGACCGTCCCATAATTGCAGGTTCATCGTTTCGATGCCATGATTTCTGTACCAAAAAGAGACAATCAAACTTTCAATATTAGACGTATCCAAGTTATGCAAAGTCAGCGTAGAGTCTCCTGCTGAGGCGTGCACTGAATAAAAACCAGAATATCTTTGATCATTTGATAAATCCCAGTTTGCACCACTCAGTACGGTCCAATTAGACAAGCCCGCCTCAAAGTCATCAAGGAAAACTTGCTCCGTTACAAAGGGATTCGCGGAAGTGCGGGTATCAAAAGGCATCTCAAGGCTTGCAAATGGCTCACCATTTACAGACCAAGAATAAATGTTTGCTACCGCATCGCCGTCAACATCTGCGGTATTGACCCCAGAACAGACAATTGTACCATTACTAGAAACCAGTTCAGGAACCCCTTGTGTAGGCTCAGTGGAGCGAGTGATAAAGGAATATTCTTTCTTGAAAATCGGGTTTACGCCATCAGAAATTTGTACTCGCCACCGATAAGTCGCTCCAGGCTCATCTATCCCCGCGGTATCTACACAGTAAAGTCCAAGGGAAACTTCAGTTGGTGGATTAATAAGCTGCCAATTGCCAGATCTGTAAATACTAAAACTAACATCTAGATTGTTACTCTGGTAATCTATCACTTTTATCGAAAGCCTTGGATTAAAATCAACGCCAAAGACCCCGTCCTTAGGAGCGACATCAGCTATAACAGGACCAGTAGGAACCAGATAGCTTATAGCTTCTCCTGCACCCCTATTCATTTGGCTGTAGAATTGAACATCAGATCTAACTCCAGATTCAGAGGGAACGGAGGTATCGTAACACCAAACTTTACCTCCTGTACTAGTTAAAATGAGTTCGTTAAAGCCATCCCCATCAACATCAGCCACCAAACTAAAGTTACGAGCGTTTTCATAAAAGCCATCAAGTATCTGAACAATGTCGAACTCTTTAGAGTCAGGATTATACTCGTAAATGTAAACTCGGTTACGTTGATTCTGGTAAGGATTAGTAGGATCAGGATCTGGGACGGCTATGATATTCAAGTAATCTCCAGCTATCACTTTAGCCGCTTTCGGAGGTTCTTGAGCAATCAAAGGATTTCCCTCCTCATCAAAGAAGCTCGGCAGCGGCTTCCAGTTATACAAATCCCAAATCTTCACTTGTGAAAAGTCGCAAGAAATAATCTCAGGATATTTATCACCATTAAGATCTGCAACAGTGGGTTGCGAATGAGAAGCCATGTCAGTCCAGCTATTCCTGTAAACGCCATTAGTAGTCAAAACTGATCCATCTTGACTGTTTAAAACCACAGTGCCATTAGACTCCTGATCTGAGGCTACAACATCAAGCACCCCATCTAAATCGACATCAACAAGAATTGGATCATGACTATTAGAAAGAGGAAAAGGAAAATTCCATAACGGGGTAAGTGTAGCCGCATCTAAAGCTCTAAGCCCCAAACCGCCGCCCTCATTAGGATCATCAGGCTCGCTATAACCGATTGGTCTGTCGCTTTGATATAATTCGTACCTGCCATCACCATTAGTATCACCTATAGACAATCCGCCAAAACAGGGATGCCACGAGTAGGCCTGACGCAAAACATTGCCGTCGTGGCTAATCATCGAAATCCAATCAGAACCTTCGTAAGGACCATTGCCGGAAGAAACAAAAACTTCAGGATAACCATCGCCATCAACATCTGCGTAAACAGGCAAAAGATCGTCGGACCTAGCATCCACCTTCCAGAAAAGACTGCCGTCCTCTCCATTCAAGGCTACGGTTTGATTCCAATCCGCAATAATAATCTCATAATTATTGTCAGCATCTAGGTCAACAATTTGAAACGGATTATGGGTTCCCATATGATAACCGGAAGCTCTCCACAAAACCTCCCCAGTACTGCCGTCCAAAGCCAAAACGTCGCCCTGCGCAGTATAATCTTCTGTAATAGGATCAGCACCCCCAGTAATAACAAGCTGTAAGCCTTCCCTTCCGGGAATAAGCTTAGCTGCCAAAGCACCATACATAGTGCTAGCGTTTCCAGGCTCGACAGACCACTTGAGAGATAGAGGTTCTCTAGCCGCTTTGACCATTGGAAATGCAGCAAATAAACTGTAAATCGGAATAATTCCCGCTGCCAATAACGTAACGAAGAAAAAAACAAAAAACTTGGAACGGATTTTGCGATTTAATCTAATCAAAATCAAACACTTCCTAACCTTCGAGGCCCTAACTCTAAACGAACAAGCACACTAACCAAAAATCTATCCAATCTCCCCTTAAAACTACTTACAATGTAACATAGATTCATAAATAAAGATTTTGGAGTCCTATTTGACAAGATAATTTTTTAAGCGAAAACAACCGAAATACATATGCAACCCATAAAAGATAAAATCTAAATAAATGGTTTTCAAAATGGGAACAAATTTTATGTCAGCTTACAAAGAGGTACGTCGAAAATTCGAAAAGTTAGGTTCAAACCCCGACCAGAAATTGAGGCAATACGCAAATGACACACGATCAATTCTGACAAACCAAAGGTCGGACAAAGACTTGAACTCGATGCCTTTTAAAGAACAGAAGCTCACGGATGAATTATGGTCAATTCTCAGATGCCCTAACTGCAAGGGCATTCTCAATAGAACAGCAACTGGAGCCAAATGCGTGAAATGTAAGGACACGTACCCTCTATCAAAACTTGGGCAACTTGATCTCAGGTTGCAACAGAAAAAAACATATTCAATGAATTTTGAAATAGATGATAGACCAGTGCCTAATTATAACATAGTTCAGCAAAGTCTCCCGATTAATCCGCTTGCAGAAACTGAAGTCTCACGCAAAGGATCAGGTTGTATAACTCCCGAACTGTTGAGCTATTTTCCAAAAAGCAAAAACTTAAACAGCTTGATGCTCGACCTAGGCTGTGGATCAACACGCAACAGATACGAATGCGAAAAAGCTGGATTCAAGTACGTTGGCCTAGATTTTGACTCGAACGAAGCAACCATACTTGGGGATGCACATGCTCTACCATTTGAAGATAAAACCTTTGAATTCGTACTATCAATAGCTGTCCTCGAGCATTTACGCTACCCTTTTATCGCACTCTCAGAAATAAATCGCGTGCTTAGAGAAGGATCTACTTTCATAGGGACAGTAGCATTCCTTGAGCCACATCACGGAAACAGTTATTATCATTTCACACACCTTGGCATAATTAACGCTCTTGAAGCAAGCAACTTTAGAATCAAAGCAGTAGCTACAAATCCTGAATGGAACGCATTGACCGCGCAAGCGACAATGGCGCTCTTTCCGAAAATGCCTCCACTTTTAATCAGGTTCATACTTGCACCTTTGAGAGCAGTTTATGCAATTTGGTGGAAAATTGCTTCAATTCTATATCCAGCTAAGACCAACAAGATAAAGAACCGGATAAACATGGCAGGATCCTTTATGTTCATTGCTGAAAAGACATGAACGGAGCATACGTTCTTTTTTAGAAACTCTATCGAATTAAGATAAAAAAATTTCATCATTCAAATTTTCAGGCGAAAATTTTTCTGTTTCTGACTGTATAAATATAAACCTTGACTATCAAGTATACTGCTCTTCGCAAAAAGTAATATAAGTAGCTTACAAGAGATTCACTCCAAAAAATGATGACCTATGTCAAACCAAGAACGAAGCAAATCATCCAAAGAGAACCATCGGAAACACTTTCGATCTAACAGAATACTGAATAGAAAAGTCAAATTATCAAATCTGTTGGTGAAAATCACACTGGCAATTATAATCGCAGCAATTTTACTAAACTCAATAGGCTTTATCACCGTTCCTTCGGCAAGCGCTGCCGACTCCACTCTAATAATGAAAAGAGCATTCTTTGAGACCAGTAACCACCCTGATAACGTCGTCATCGAAAATTCCGACCTGTACCTTACCCATTATCAGGTAGGCTTCAAAATACCCAGCATTGAATCCTCGAAATCTTCGCAGATAACACTACTCTACAGAAACGTCCGAGTAGTTTACAATTATGCGCAGGAATTTCAAACTTTTCTTAACAATAATTGGATACTCAAAGACGCCTATGGCAATCTTATTCGCAGCACGGGAGATCCGTCTCAATACATTGTTGACAAAGGATCGCCTTCGTACCAGCAATGGGTTGCTAGCTGGATAAACAATTATGTGTATCAGTACGGCTACGACGGCGTGTTTCTTGACTGCTCAATCTATCCAACCGCAGAGGAAAATCTTTGGGGGACAAACGCATATACTACTGGAGCAATCAATCCTAGAACTGGACGAATATACACAGACGAGGAACATAAACAGGCTGAAATAGCATTAATAAACAGAATTAAGTACACGATAGGCGCCAAACTAGTAGTTGGAAACGGGGTCTACGAGGGAGAAAGATTCTTCCAGCGAGACTACGACGACATTCTACTCAATTCCATGATCGATGGCGTAGTAAGTGAAGGTTGGCTCATGACATACGATAATCCTTACTGGTATTCGGAGGACAAATGGCTAGAAAATGTAAAGTTCGCATCTTGGCTAGAAACTAATTTTCTATCCCGCGGAAAAATATTCATTCCTGCAATGCAAAATGTCGAACCATATGATGGAGGGGGCACACGTCTACCATCCGGAGCTACAGCAGAGCAATACGCAATATACGGATTCAGTTCCCTCCTACTGGCTGCAACCAAAAGCGGAAGTACATACATCAACTTCGGAAGTTACATGCTCAGAGAATATCCACAATCAATGTTTAAAATTGAATTAGGCGTACCGACCGGAAACTACTACATTATTCCAGGGACTCATGTATACACCCGGGACTTCACAAAAACAAAAATCCTCGTAAACCCAACTTACACGGCATACACAGTCTATCTCGACGGCACATATCGAACTCCCGAAGGACAAACATTGAGTTCCAGCATTACCATGTATCCACACACCGGTAGCATATTAGAACGCGTGAACACACAACCACCATCAGGTTCTGAATCTCCACCGTCTTCCGCAGTCACATTCTCAGACAGCTTTGAATCAGGTAACTTTGGCAAGTGGAACAAGCTATCAACAACATCAGGTGAGTCTGCATATGTGACAAGAACATCGTGGGGTGCTCCAGTATACGAAGGTTACTACTGTGCCAGATTCAGAACCGATGGACAATATTCAATCGCGAGAAGCTACGCCTACAAAGAAGTCCCTAGCACAGCAACGATTTATGCTTGTGCTAAAATAAATTTCGACAGTGGGCTCTCGCTTATCAAATGGAATGCGTTATGGACAATTCAATTCGTTGATTCAAGCGATTCAGTAATTGCATCATACGGTGTCAAGGCCGATCAAGGTTCAACCAAATGGGCGTGTATGTATGGCTCCCAAACTAGCTTCGCCTCATTTGGTCCACAACAAAATAAATGGTACACGGTCGAAACGATGTTTACGAAATCCAGCTATGGAGACACTCTAGCTATTTATGTGGATGGCGCAAAAGTGGCTTCACTGGCAGTAAATACTACGGGAGAGCACAATGTCGCAGGAGTCAGAATCGGGATACCATACAACGATGCAGGTTGCACAAGTGCAATCTACGCAGATTCAATAATAATCGACGACGGTTACATCTGAACACGTAAAAGCATTATCTTCCTTTTTTTACAAATCAATTTCTTAAATAAGTGACATGATTTTCCGAAGTTTACCATTACGTTCTTTCTTAAAAGAGTCCAAGATCTCAAATTTCACTTCCATATCCTGACCAAAAACTCTTTGAATATTCTCCTGTGCTTTGCCGAGGAGACTAGAATCCATAGAACCGCACAGGGCTAGCTGGATTATAATTCGTTTTTTTCGATCCTGTATAACCTTAAATTGTCTAATTTTTTCAACATCCTCAAATGGATATGGGAAGAATATAGTTGGAGGGATCACTTTGCCATTAGTGGCATGTAGGAAATCGTCTTTTCTACCACCATTGAGCAACATCAATGGAAACGCAATTCCACACGTACACTCATCAGAGACAGCAGCGCCAACGTCCTCCTGTCTATATCTTATTAATGGCATTTCATAATTGTACAGGTTGGTACATACAATCTCACCTAGCTCACCTTGCGACACAACTTCTCCCTCATCGTCGACAAATTCCACGATAACATTATCGGCATTAACATGATAACCCAAATGTTCTTTACATTCCCAAGAAATCAAGCCGAGCTCAGAACTGCCATAATAATCAAAAACCTCTGCATTAAATACGTTTTCAATCAGTTTCCTGTCCATCTGATTCAAAAACTCTCCAAGGGTAAAAATCAATCTAGGCTTAATGTCTACAAGACTCTTATGGAAAGACGCCATGATTATAAAAGACGAAGGGTATCCTTGCAAAATATTCGGCTGTTCAACTTTAAAATAAGCAAGCATTTTTCTGGAATCATCAAAAACGGAAACGTATCTTCTTTTCATAAGTCCAATGTACTCTAATGCGCTTCGATATTCATATGGATGAGCAGATAGATCTTTTATGGTCATCATCTTGTCACGGAGGCGCATGCCGTTAAGTAAAGAAGCCCGAAGCCACATAGATCCATCAAATTCGTTTGTCCTCTTTCCGGCTATTGTTATTAAAGGATATCCAGTCGATCCGCTCGTGAAATTCTTGACGCAGTTCGCAAAATTTACATTTGTGGCAACTAGCTCTTTCATTGAAGTCCGCTGAAGTTCAGCCTTTGTAGTACAAGGAATCCTTTCTATATCATCTAGCGTTCTAATATCATCCGGCGTCAAACCGGCGTTTTTCAATTTCTTATTAAAAAAAGGGACATAATTATAAGCAAAAAACAAGAGTCTCTTAAATTTTTTCAACTGGAGATGATTCGTGGTTTTATAATCTAAGAATAAATTATGACGGGAATGCGCTAAATCTAAAACCGTGTTAAGGATCAGTTCTCCAGCCCACCTATGTTATTATTTCTAACTAGTAAATATTAAACATTATTTCTTTACTGGATCTCTCACAATTGAGGTCCTGTATTTGTGTTCTACAAGTACAGCGATATGTTTATTTTATCGTAATATTCAATATGTTGTCCCAGAGGCTCCTCGAGGCGAGACATTGATGAATCGACTACTGATTATCCTACTACTTGCGACCATAATCCTATCCGCTTTTTCCGGTTTCTCATACACGAAAAGTGCCATTTCCTCTTCACCAAGAATAGAATCAACTGGTACAGTTCAGCATGGAGATTTAAAAATTGAAAGAATTATATTCGACACCTCAAACCAATGGTCAATTCAAGAAATAGCAGAGTTAGCTGACGTATGCATGAGTCACTACGAAATCGCATTCAGAGTCCCAAAAATACACGCGCTAAATTCGGAGATAATCTGCCTCATCTATCGCAATATACGCGCCGTCTACAGTAGAACGCCCGATGAGTACAACCTATTTGCTCAAAATGGTTGGATCTTGAGAGATAACTATGGCACTCCGATTGAAAGCAAAATATACGGATACACCATGGTTGACTTAGGAAATCCAAACTATCAAGAATGGATTGCAAACTGGATAAAGAACTACATCGATACTTATGGGTATGACGGAGTTTTTCTTGACAACTGCTTACCAAGCACAGAGATATTGTGGGATGCTTCATCAAACCCAGCCAGAAATCCTAGAACAGGACAACCATACACGAGTTGTGACTTTAAAGATGCAGTGATATCATTAGTTAATAAAATAAAAAATACTATTGGTGATAAAAAAATCGTAGGTAATGGGATTTTCGACGGAGAACGATTCTTTAACGAAAAGTATTACCAAAATTATTGCGATCTTCTAACCCAATCGGAAATCGAAGGCATCGAAAGTGAGTGCTGGCTCATGTCTCTTGAAGACCCAAAATGGAAAACGGAAAGTGAATGGCTGAACAGTATAAAGTTTGTGACCTGGCTGCAACAAAACTTCTTAAAAAACAACAAAATGTTTATTCCAGTCTGTTATAACGCAGCACCTTACGATCAAGAGGAGCCAGAACTTCCATATGGGTGCACGAAAGAACAATACGCCTTATACGGTTTTTGCTCCCTTCTGTTGGCAGTCGGTTTGAAAGGACATTATGTCATGAACTACGCCTTCTATGATTCTGAATATGTTGATAGACTTTTTGAGGTAAAGATTGGCGAGCCGCTTGGAAATTACTATAAAATTTCAGGAACTCATGTATACGCTAGAGACTTCACAAAATCAAAAATTCTCGTAAATCCTACAAATTTTGATTACACGGTGAAAATTCAAAATTCATACAATACATTTGAAGGACAATCAATTTCCGACTTGATAACACTTAGACCACACACCGCAGAAATACTCCTAAACAAATAGCCTATGGATTGGTTTCATTGGACCTAATAAAAATGTAAGACAACCCCGAATCGTAGATCCGGTTATACATTTGCACCTCAGTAATGTTAATAATAGAATAATTATACTCAAATGAGTTCTTTGCCAAGCCTTCAGTGTATACGATTAAATTAAACGATGGAACGTACTCTGGAAAGCTCGTGCTTAAATCATTTCCAAAACTAACGGAACTCGCCGACATAGCTTGCAAATAGTTCATCTGACGATAATGTGCAAGCACAGAAGTGGGGGCAGTCCAATTGAAGTTGGCAACCGCAAAATCCAAACAATATCTCACATCTTGTGTTTGATAGAATACCTCAGAGTCTATGAATGACTCACTCATAGGAACAAAAACAAATAGAATCAGCAAAATTAGGAAAATTACGCTAACAAGAGTCTTCAGTCTGCTTTCAAGAGCATAGACAGCCCCTAAACAAATTGGCATTGCCAGAGCAAACCAAGCCCTTGTACCCAAAACAGGCAGAAAAAAACCCGCAGCGGCATAAAATCCCGCAGAAATAAAAAGTGCGACATCGATTTTACGCAATTTTCTCTTTAAAACGAGGAAGAGAAAACCTAAACCCGCAATAACACCTGTGATAATTACAACAAACCGAGAGAACCACTGGGCAACCATATCAATAGGTGGAGAGGGGGCAATTCTATTCGCGAAGGTCCTAGACACAGTCGTCTGATACTCTGCAGATCCCAGATTAATAAGCTGCCTAAGGGATGTTTCAAAAAAGGTTTTGGTAAAAAAAATGGAAATAACTAGCCAAATAATTAGGGTAAGAACAAATAAACTCAAATATTCGGTGCGTCGGCTTCTAACATACATGACCGCGAGAAAAACAACGTATAAAACGCCAGCAAAAGGATGTATAAGAGAAATGCTAAAAAAAAGGATTAACTTACAAACAGGAACTCCAAATGTCTCAGCGTTGCTCGCTTCAATCATAAAAAGAACAAAAAGAAGACCCATAGCAAGTGAAAATGGCGCGAATTGATAATTTAAAAACCAGTACATTGTTATGACAAAGGAAAGTAATCCAATCCAATAAGATTTTCTCGAATAGGAGGAAAAGTAAGAGCCAAGAGAGAGAACATAAAGAACACCAAGGATCGCAAAAAAAATAAATTCAAAAGCTACAAGTTCTAGCCCAGTAAACACGGTGGCCAAATTATTGAAAACAAAGAACGCCGGCCACTGATAATACATATGATAGGGCAACAATGGATTCATATTCTGAAATTGTATTGTGTACTCAACAAGCCCTCTAAAAGTGTTTGCGTCTGAGCCAGGAACTGTGGGATAGAAATACCTTAACGAATAAATGGCAAAAAACATAACCAAACAGATAATCAGAAATAAACTTCTATTCTTGGAAACTGCAAGCCAAGCAAAACCAGAACCGAGAAAAATTGCTAAACCTATCCAATAGAGCAAGGAGACATGATTAAAGATAAAATCAGTTGGCGAATTCATGAACAAGGGATAGCTTTCGAACCAAGAATAAGTTATCAAAATTAGTGATAATAGCATGGAAATTAGGAGAAATCGGGATTTCGGAAAAGCAACCATTTTTTTTAGCTACCTTTAATATTTCCTAAATAAGCGTCAAAATCTGCTGCCACTTTATCCCAAGTGTACTTGTTCCTCACGATTTCTCTTCCTGAGGATCCAAACTCTTCGAGCAAATCGCGATTAATATAGGCATACTTTATTCCCCCAGCAATCCAATTTTGATTTGAAGAAGGAAGATAGATACCACATTTCGAGCTGCCAACAACTTCTCTGTGCGCAGGGATATCTGTTAATATGACACACTTACCCATAGATAGATATTCCAAGAGCTTTAAAGGGCACTGATTCCTCCAATCAGGTAATGCAGGCAAAGGAACTATTGCAACATCGCACATAGCTATGTACTTAGGCACATCCAAATAATTTACTGGATTATGAATTATTACTCGATCCTCAAGATTGCCTTTCTCGATGGCTTCGCGTATTTCAGGGAGAGCCTTACCATTCCCTAGAAGGAATAACACAATATTAGGAAAGTCACTCAGCTTTTCAATGCTCTTAACGCAATCGACAAGACCTCGCATGATTCCAAAATTTCCATGGTAAAAAACTACGAATTTTCCGTTCAAACCAAATTTTTTTCGAATTTCGACGCCGCTATTTCGATTTTCCTCAGGATTAAACAATTCAAGAGAAACTCCAGAAGTCCAGACCCCCACGCGACTCGAATCAATTGAAAACTCTTCACATATCTCTTTTCTCATTGAGTCGGTGATTATTGTTATCCCATCAAAAAACCTTTTAGCAAAAACTACCGAGAACCTGAAAAAAATAGTCTCTAATAGACCACTAGTCCCTATGGTCTCCACAGGCGTACTCCTAATATCAAGAACAATCTGAAAACGTCTGAAACGAGAAAAGAAAGGAACCCAAATAAAACCTAAGATTGAGACTCCAGGTTCTGTCACAACGACCTTAAAATTACGCTTAATAACATAAAAAGGCAAAAAAAGGAGAAGGAAAAACGCAAACAACAGAGGAGACAAGCCGGGTACATACTTTAGCGGAACCCATTGTAACTCAACTTTCGAGTTTTTCAATTCAAGCTTTTTGTGAGATACAACGCCAAAGAGATTAGGATCGTACCCTCTTTTAGATAAATGTTTTAACATCTCAATTCGAGAAGTTTTGTGGAACAGAATATCAAAAATAAGAAAACTAATCCAAACTATCCGCTTTTTTCCTTGTAACCGATTTTGTTCAAAACGCAAAAGAAGTCACCGAGCTAAATCATTTCAAGTTACAGTTTTTTTATTAGAAGGATAAAGAGAAATTTTATCTTCGCACTCGACAGCATCAAAGAAAATCCTATTCATCAGTTCAAAATTAATCAAATCACATAAAAGTTGATTGTTATCGGATCTATAATTGAGGTGGTCAGCTACAACTTTTCTTATAAAATCCTCGCGAAAGTACGGTCTTTTTAAACTCCTTTCATCCAACAAAGTATTCAATACGAATTCTCTCGAACCTGTTCTAAGCCAATCACCGTATCCTCTGAAATCGAGAGTACTCGTTGTCACTCTTCGACGGAGGATTCTTTCTAATAAACGAGCAAACTTCTCCTGAACAACACGCACTCCTTTTACAGCCAAAACTTGAAGCACATTAGAGTCGCCTTTGAAGCCATGCCACGTAATGTGTGAAAGATTAGGAAATCTAAGGTTTAGAGCTTTTTGAAGGAACGTGTCCTCAAATGTAACGCCAAATATCTCTTTTCTTCGGAGACTAATGGGAAATCGGAACGCAAAAAAATCCACCAAATCATTGTCCATGTAAGGATGTCTAGTGTCGAGAAACCAGTTCATATGTTGGGAAGCATGAAAAATATATCTAGGCTCCCTGTTTCTATACTCCCAATAGTCGCCTATATCTGTTGCTGAATCAAAAGGGATTTCTGCAAAAGTTTCTAAAAAATGTTCTTTAGTTTTTCCATTAATTCTGGAGAAAAAAGACCTCGTAAAAGCTTTATCCTGTTTGTGGATAGGCAACACGTTGCTAACTATGTTTGTGTAATAGTTAAATAGAAAATCGATAACCTGACTTTTTTCTCTAAACTTTAACAGCTTGTTAGGCAGCCTCCCTTCTGGGCGACAGGTAAGGTCGCCCCCAAAAGTCCCTAACAATACACAGTCCACTTGTCCCTGAATTCTCTCTAAAAGACTAATAAAATGACTATCGCGAATGCGTATCATACCATCTCCCGCGTAGACTATCGACCTTGCAAAGTCAGAAATAAAAGTAGAAGGTATGTCAAAAAACACGTTTTCCAATCCGAGTACTTCGGCAACTTCAGCCGCTATTATTTGCTCCTCACAACCCTCAACACCAAATGTGTAGGTGACCACTGGAATCGAAAGCTCACTTACAAACGCAGCGATAACACGTGAATCTAAGCCACCACTTAGAAAAACTCCTACTTTTTCACAATCTTTTACTCTCCGTTTTACAGCTTGTTTCATCAATCTGTTAAATTCCTTCAGATGATCCTCAAGAGGAATTGAACGATCATAAGTCTTCAAGCTAAAGTCCCAATACCGGGTAAAACTAAATTTATCTTGTTTTCCTTCATAAACCATTAGATTCGCGGGCGGAATCTTTTTAACTTTCTTAAAAAAAGTTTTGTCTCCCAAAAGAAATGAGAAAGCGAAGAATTCAGGCACGGCATCCTCATTCAACTCGGGAATTTCAGCCAAACCTTTAAGAACCGTTTTGGCTTCGGAAGCAAACGTCATACGATCAGAATTTGCCCCGAAAAAAAGTGGAAAATATCCGTATCTGTCGTTCGCCACGATAACTCTGTCTTCTTTTTTGTCTAGAATTATGACCGAAAAAAGACCATTGATATATTTGACGAAGTCACAACCTACCTTTTCATATAACTCAACAATGAAACATGTATCATTAATGCTTGAGGCACTGGAAGCGATATTAAATTTTTGTCGTAACTCATCCTTGTTGAAAATACCTCCTTTCGAAACCGCAACTAATGTTTCTCCGTTGTCGTAAAGGAGATTGTTCTTTCTAAACAAGTCGGCAAGCTCAACAGAAGCTAGAAAACATTTGTTCGTAAAGCATTCCTCAACGACCAAATTATCATCATGTCTCATTGAAGCTACCGCGTCTTTTGCAATCTTACTAAGTAGTCTTTGATCAGATCTATTGATGCATGCTATGATGCCGGGCATATTTATCACTACAGATAAAAAGTTCTGTTTTGAGGACTAATGACTCTTATACTTTGATTAGACTCAAGCTTAGTTCTTACTTGCAGTAGCGTTCGAGACAAGCCTTCTAAGAGACTTTTCGGGTTCGATTAGCTTGGTTATGTTAAGCAGTTGACCTAATTTGCTAATGCTGGGCTTAATTTTCAACTTATCATTTGGGGTAAAAATCGCAGGCTGTCCGTTATCAACCACTTCGATTTTAGGCTTAACTTTGCCTTGAGTTAGCTTTTCGATAATTTTCGCCGTCATTTCGGCAAGTTCTAGTATGGTAATTGGCTCCGGCCAATAGAGATTAACAACGTGGTCCAAACTCCCCTGTTTTTTCCCTATTTCTTCAGTCAAAATCTTTTGAGCATACACTTGAAAACAATGACTCACATCATTTACATCCACATAAAGCATGGGTCGATACATGCTGTTTTTGTAAGGTGTTATTGGTTTTAAATTCAAACCATTAGATATGAATATGTTTGCAGCCGTTTTCTGAGGCATACCCTCCCCCAGAACTGTTCCCATCCTAATAACACCAAAAATCTTCTCTGACATCTCATCATAAAACCTCACAACAACTTCTTGTGCAATTTTGGATAAAGCGTATATGCGGGCTCTTCCTTCGACTTTGTCAGGTCGGAAACCGTAAGATTCATCGATATCCCCGCTCAGTCCTTTTTCGCCAAAAACATGCCATGTTCCAGAAAGTAGCAAACCTTTGATTGAAGGAGATTCGTCAACGCATTTGCAAATGTTCTGAGTACCTAAAAAATTGACCTTGTAACCAAGTCTTCGATTCTCATTAATCAGAGGGATTTGAATAATTGCTGTATGAATAACCAAATCCAAATTATGTAGCGCTTTTTCCACTTCTTCGTATTTTGTTATGTCGCATTTTACATAGGAGACATGGCCTTCGACTTCCTTTGGTAAGGGATTTTTGTCAATAACACTTACCTCATAAGTTTTAGTCAATTGTCGGGCAATGTTTGATCCAATATATCCTGATCCTCCTATGATTCCAATTTTTTTCAGGTTCGAACAGACAAATTCATTCAAATATTTCACTTCGTCCAGTTAAAGCGGCTTCATCACATAATGAATTGAAAAACAATTACAAACAAACCTTTTTAATCTTTGCTTTTCTGAAAAACGGTCATAATACACTTTTGTAACATTCAAGAACTTTATCAGCGATATTGTTCCACGAAAAGTTAGATATAATAGTCTTTCTCGCAGCTTTACCAATTTTTTCCCGAAGTTGATCATCTTCTAAAAGTTTCAGAACATAATCTGACATGCGAAGTGGTGCATGTGGAGGAACCAGAAAGCCGTTTTCTCCATGGACGATAACTTCACCAATACCACCAACGTTTGTGGCCACAATAGGCAAACCGCAAGCCATTCCTTCTAACAAAACAGTTGGTAATCCTTCATAATGAGAAGGAACAAGTTGAACTGTGGCGTTTTGATAAGTTTCAATAAGCTTAAGTCTACTAACACGACCAAGAAATACTATTTTGTCCTGAAGATTTTTTTTCCTAACAATCTCGATCGATTGAGGCAAAAATGGACCATCGCCGCATATAACAAATCTTACATCGGGTCTTTCTTTGCAAACGGCGGCACCACACTTTATGAAGTCAAATAGTCCTTTGCGAGCTCGCAATACACCAGTGAATAAAACATACTTTTCTTTGTCATTTTTTTTCGGAAGGGGGATAAAAGTTTTTTCGTCGACCCCATTTCCCACGACTTGCACATCATTAGGATTTAAACCATATTCTTTCAATTCGTTTGAAACAGAATAAGAAACGCTGGTGACTAAGTCGGACAAAGCAAACAACCTCTGTTCGACGTAAGGGTAATAAATGCCGGACTGCAACCGTTCAGCTAAAGAACTGAAATCGACAATCTCGTGGTACCTGGCATCCACTTTGCTGGGCGTATGAACGGTTGTCACTATCGGAATTTGAGTGTAAATTAGCGGAGGAAGAGGAGAATGCAAATGTATAAGCGTTATTTCAGATGATAGAGATTTAATTATTTTATTGACAAAATATCCATGAACCCATAGGTGAAAAGGATAAAGAGGAAAGAAGGTAGTCCAAAAAACGTCGATACCATTTATTTCTCTTCTTACAGTTTTGCGTGCCGATCCTCTAGTCACAACCGTAACATAATGACCTCTCTCGATTAGTTTCCTGGCTAGATTGTAGACGTAATATCCGATGCCTCCAGAAAGCGGAGGAAATTCTCTAGTAACCATACAAATATTCAAGTTAGCACCTTCAAACCTCAATAGATTATATGATTGTCTATTAAGCGAGGGGTCATCTTGCGTTAGCCAACAGCTGCTCATAGACCTTCAATGTTTTACTTACAATAATGCTCCAGTCAAATTCCTTTAAAACTGTTTTTCTCGCGTTTGCCCCAATTTTTTTGCGCAACACCTTATCTGATAAAAGAGTAGTGATCGATTCAGACAACTCGTGAACATCTCCCGGAGAAAATAGTAGGCCATTTTCAAAATGAGTTATGGCCTCTGGGATAGCACAAATTTCAGATGCGATGACAGACGATTCGCAACTCATTGCCTCAAGAATTCGAATGGGTAAATTTTCGTATAAACTGGGTACAACAAAAATATCAGACTTAGCATAAATTCCGGGAAGTTCCGTATAATCAACATAGCCCAAAAACGTGTAGGAAGATTTCTTAACCCTCAATTTGTTTAGGAGGCTCACCCACAGATTCGTTGAGCCCGCTCCTGTAAATACAAAATGAGTGTCCCTGTGATCTTGCAATATTCCTGGAATAGCTTGAATCAGATAGTGAAGTCCTTTTGCCGCAGTTAAACGAGAAGAAAAGAGGACGATTGGACCGGAGATGCCTTTATCTAAAAGCCGACATGTGGAAGCTTTATTGCGGGAGAACTTTTGTGTATCTACACCATTGTGAATAACATGCATATCAGAAATGAAAGGATACATGTTTAAAATTTGGTTCTTCATCCAGTAAGAAACTGTCATAAGATTGCTGGATTTCCTTAGATACATGTTCTCAAGTTCTCTTAAAAGAGGATAAAGCAGCAATGTCGATTTTTCAGAACGATCCATATCAATAAAATTTAAACCAGAAGCCAATGTCCCGTTTTTCTGTCCCTTTATGGTTGTATGAATAGTTGTTAGATTGGGGGTTCCAAGCCCTCTTATCAGTTTTTGCAAAAGATCGGGCATATGCGGAAAATTTGTGTGGATAATATCTATCTGGTTGTCCTTAATAATTGATGGAAGTTTTTGAAATATCGCGGCTTGTAATTTTGCGTTGTAAAAGAATGTATCATTATCGGAGCTAGAAGCAATTGTATGCACTTTAACAGAATTTCCATAAAAATGTTCCATTTCCTTTTTTGAATAAATTGGCACATGATTCTTCGTTCTTTCTACAGTGACCACTTGAAGCTCGACTTTGTCTGCTAGAGCTTTCGCTAATTCAATGCAATAAGTCCCCACGCCGCCCCAATTTGGGAAAAACTCCGGAGCCAATAGACAAAGTTTAATATCGGTCATAAGAATTCGCTCAGGGTCTATAAGGAGTATCCTGTTTATTGAAAATCCAAATTTCAGCCATGATAAACTAAATACGCTATTTGTAATAAACGTTGTTAATGACTTGTTCTAGTTGACTTAGAAAATGAATATGGACGCTTTCAATTAATTATCTCAAGGAATTATTCTCCGTTAACGCACGTTTTTTCCAAGAGTCTCTTCTTCACACGAAAATCGTATAATTCCTTCTCCATCCCCTTGGCAGTTTTGGAGTATTAGTTGTGAATCCAAAAATTATTGTCCTTCAGCGGACAATACATAGAGTCTCTTTCTATCTTCGAGGGAAATCAGTGACGCATCAATTATTTCGCTGAGATATCTTAGTAAAATCCAATAGTTTAAATTGGCGCGGTGCATTATCTGTGTTTTATTAGCTTTTCCACTGACCACTTGCAAAATATCTGCGATAATATCTAGCTTACGTCTGTATCTTTTTAAGTGGAGCCCCCCTCCGACAACTGTTTATAGGAAACTGAGCATTGAAATAATTCCAGAAACTATTAGTGCTAACGCATTCTATTTGTGCAACCAGCCTCTGCCGCTTTTTTTCGTTGTTTTCTTTCATGTATCTTCTCGAGAAAAGCTTTAGCTTCCTTTTTTTGCGATGAACCTCGATTTGCAATGTTGGTTTTGATAAATTTAGTCAGTCACCTGTGTGAAAATTAGGAGGGATATACCTTTCTACATCAATAATATGATGCTGTTTTAGAATTTCTCTGAAGCTTAAAAGCCTAAGCTTTTAATCGCGTAAATTATTGCTCCTTTTTCAACAAATAGAGCACTATAGTCCGTCATTGCCATTCCTTCAGCTCTAAGTTTATCGTCAAATCTTTCTAACCACAATCGTTTCCATTGATTCCTAATTTCTTGTATCTTTTCCTTCTCAAACACAGTAGTCAATATCAAAACCCTCCCTGAAAGGAGCGGTTGCGAATTATCAAACTTAACCCAACACTGATTTTCTTGTTGTACTCCTTCCCCTTCTCACTTTAAACAAGCTATTTAAACAGTGTAGAATGTAACATCTGTAACATTGTTCTAGAAGAATAAGTTGCTTATACAATAACATATAAGCTTATCCGATACTCCGTAAGGGGGGACAATGGGTTTGTTATCCGAACAAATTGATCTGTTCAGGGTAGAGTCGGTAAGCTGCAGCATTGCTTCAAGCAAGATGCAATACTTCTTGGTCACAGGATCCTTAAGCTAAGCGCGCGAAATATCACAGCAGGATAATTGTCGATTCTGTTGTGAGGAAATATGAAACAGAAGATTACCGCGCATCTGTGGTTTGACAAAGAAGCCAAAGAAGCAGCTAAATTTTATACTTCTGTCTTCGAGGATTCTAAAATAAAGTATTCCACAACAATCTATAACACTCCTTCAGGCGAAACTGACATCGGCACCATCGAACTGTCAGGGCAGGATTTCACTCTTATCAGCGCAGGACCATTCTTCAAATTAAATCCGTCGGTGTCATTCCTTGTCGCTTGTGACACAAAGGAAGAAGTAGACGCATTGTGGGGTGAGTTATCCGCAGGAGGCAATGTGCTCATGGACCTTGGAACGTACCCGTTTAGCGAGAAGTACGGGTGGATTCATTTTCGACAATCGTTTTCTGTAATCATTCGCATTCAAAACGGTGAGTAAGAGCGCCTGAACATAACTACATATTAGTGAGTCATCCAGAGGAATTCGAAGATAAAACGCATACTAATTTTGATTTAACAAAGAGAGCAGCGTCAGTCAATCTAATTGCTTTTCCAATGCTTCTTCGATTAAACCTACTTCAATGTTGTCATTATCTGCAATCGGCTCTACTTCCTGAACTCCATCTTCGAGTCTTCCCTCAGATTCTTTGTTGGTTTCAGGTCTATCTCCTATGAAATACAAAACCCAACCTATCAAGAAAATTAGGACAACCACAGGGAGCAACAGGATTCTTAGAATACGCTTTCGCATAGCAATTCAACCGACATATAAATTATATTAATCTTAAGGCATTTATGAATTATAAATACTGAGATTAACTTCGAGACGACGAGTGACTTCTCTATTCAGATCGGCTTTTACGTCCCCAATAATGGCCTTTGCTTAGAAATAGGTGTCTATGAGTTCGTTTAAATCGGATTTTGTTTCATGTTTGTATGTGAGAACTGCTATGCTACAGTCTCCAAGCGTCTCCTCAGTAAATTAGTTCTTGCTTCAAAATCAAAAGCTAATACTAATCCTACTGATACAGCTACAGTGAAGGCTAGTCCTTCAGCAGGTATTTTACAAATGTTAATCCTGCAGCCACTATCGGACCATCGCAGATCTTGGAGTGCATATGGCTCTTAGAACGAAAACATCTTTGCTCTTGGCTCAATTAAAGCGCGCTATTATCTCTATCATTAGGGATTAACAGGCTAATGTACAACAGACCCTGTGGAACTAATTAAGTGATTGTTGTTCCTTGGTGTGGGTAAAGGGGTTGGCGTCGATGTAGGTGCAGGGCTCGGTGATGGCCTTGGTGTTGGTGCAGGTGGTGGTGTTGGAGTCGACGTTGGCATCGGAGTGGGTGTTGGCGAGGGCTGCGGCGTTGGCGTTGGTCGTGGCGTCGGCGAAGGCGATGGTGTGGGTGTGGGTGCGCCATCGTTTACCAGCTCGTAGAAAGCCGGGTTAGGCGAGTAACCATTAA
>CAZPND010000014.1:0-28209 GCA_964587975.1 uncultured Candidatus Bathyarchaeia archaeon | reverse complement strand
CGAGATCGTGTACTTCTGCAAGAAATGCGGAGACCTGCTTGAAATAAAATACGAACCCGAGGCGCTGGCTAAAGCGGTCAGCAAAAGCGACTGGCGAAACGCGCCTCTGTCGGTGTGGCGGTACCGAGATTTCATGCCCGTAAGCGACCAGTCAAAAATTGTTTCTTTAAACGAGGGCGGCACAGGGCTTCACTTATGCCAGCGCTTAGCTGAGCGTCTAGGCATACGGCAGCTTTACGTGAAAAACGAAGGTGAAAACCCCACAGGCTCCTTCAAAGACAGGGGCATGACCGTGGGCGTCACGAAAGCCGTGGACCTCGGTGTAAAATCCGTCATCTGCGCCTCCACAGGCAACACCTCCGCGTCACTGGCTGCGTACGCCGCCAAAGCTGGTTTACAGTGCGCCGTCCTGATTCCTTCAGGCAAAATCGCGTATGGGAAGCTGTCGCAAGCCATGATTTACGGCGCGAAAGTCATTCAGGTGCGCGGCAACTTTGACGAATCCTTGGACATAGTGCTTAAGCTTTCGGAGAAGCACCGAACCATATATCTTTTTAACTCTATTAACCCGTTCAGGATTGAAGGGCAAAAATCGCTGGGATATGAAATCTGCGACCAACTGAACCAAGAAGCGCCCGACAGAATCGTAGTGCCCGTGGGCAACGCGGGAAACATAAGTGCCATATGGAAAGGCTTCAGCGAGTTCCATGAGCTGGGCGTTGTGAAGGCGCTTCCGAAGATGACGGGCATACAAGCGGCTGGGTCAGCGCCGATAGCTAACGCGATTAAAAACGGAAGAGACACGATTGTGCCTGTCGCGGCGCCTGAAACCGTGGCGACCGCCATCAGAATCGGCGCACCAGTGAGCTGGAAGAAAGCCATGACCGCCATAAAGGAGTCACATGGAACAGCGGAAACCGTAACGGATGAGGAGATTTTAAGTGCACAGAAGATGCTGGCGAGGGTTGAAGGATTGTTTGTTGAGCCTGCGAGCGCTTCGTCGATTGCGGGTTTGATAAAGCTTGTTGACAACGGAACGATAGACAGGGATGAGCGTATCGTTTGCGTTACCACGGGGCATGGGCTTAAGGATCCTGATACGGCGGTTAAGATGAGTGAGAAGCCCGTGGAAGTTGACGCGGAACTAGCAGCGATAGAAGAGGTTTTAGGCTTAAAGAAACAAGTACCAATCTTGGCGCGGTGAAAGCACATGAGAATCATATTGGTTGGCTTTGGCGTAGTCGGGAAGGGCGTAACCACAATACTTGCCCGCAGATACGCAGAAAAGGTCAAGGACTACGGGTTTAACCCAAAAATCGTCGCCATTGCCGACATAGACGGCGCCGTGATAAACCCCAGAGGTCTAAGCCCTGAAAAGCTGGAAGCGCTTAAACACACGCATCCAATATCATCAGACTCCGAGTTTGGGCACCCCGAAATGTCCGCCTTAGACGTCATCGAGTCGGTTGAAGCAGAAGTGGTTGTTGAAGTCACGCCCGTCAACATAAAAGACGCTGAACCAGCCCTGTCACACATAACTAAAGCGTTCAAAACAGGAAAACACGTCGTTACAACCAACAAGGGACCGTTAGCCTTAGCCATGCCCGCCCTCACCGAACTGGCGGATTACAACAATGTTTATCTCAGATTCAGCGGAACAGTCGGCGGCGGAACGCCCATGCTGGAGTTTGCCAAACGATGCCTCGCAGGAGACAAAATCCTCGCCATAAAAGGCATACTGAACGGCACAACCAACTATATTCTGACGGAGATGGCGCAGAACCGCGTGACCTTCCAGGAAGCGCTGACAAACGCGCAGAAGTTGGGTTACGCTGAGAGAGAACCCTCCATGGATATTGATGGGTTTGACACCGCCTGCAAAGTGGTCATTCTGGCGAACTGGATACTGAACAAGAAAATAACCTTAAAAGACGTGGACAGAACAGGCATCCGAGACGTATCATTGCAAGCGCTTGACAAAGCCTCAAAGAGGGGCAACACCATCAAGCTCATAGGTTCAATAGACGGTGACGGAGCAACCGTGAAGCCGACGGAGATATCGAAAACCAGCGCCTTATGCGTCAGCGGGGTCCTGAACGCGGTAACCTTCTTTACGGAATTCGCAGGTGAACAAACCCTCGTTGGAAGGGGCGCAGGCGGCATGGAAACTGCCAGTGCAGTTTTAAGAGACCTGCTAGACATAAGACATAAGCTAGCAAGCAAAATGCTCACGTAACCTTGGAGTGTGAAAAAAGGTGAAGAAAATAGTGATGAAGTTCGGAGGAACTTCCGTCGCTACAGGCGAGAACATCCGCCGAGTAGCCAACATAGTAGCGGGCAGCGTCGAAAAAGACCGCAGAGTGGTCGTGGTCGTTTCAGCTTTGTCAGGGGTTACCAACCAGCTCGTAGAAGAGGCTGAGCAGGCGAAGAAAAAGGATGAAAAGCAGATTCAAGAGTTCACGAAAAACCTGGTTGACAAGCATATGGCGGTGGCTGCGAAGGCAATAATGAATGCGGGCATACGGAAAGAAGTGGCGCAGGTCATTGAGAAAACGGTTGATGAGCTTGAGAAGGTTCTCACTGGAATATGCTACGTTGGTGAACTCACACCTCAATCAAAAGACTACGTGATGTCTTTCGGAGAACGATTGTCCGCGCCCATAGTTTGGGGTGCCCTACGCGACCTGAAGCTTCAAACAGGATGCTTCACGGGAAAAGAAGCGGGCATAGTGACGGATGCGAACTTCGGGGAAGCCCGCCCTTTGATGAACGTTACCACGCATCAAGTGAAAATGAGACTTGAGCCGCTGATTGAGAAAAAAGTCACCCCAGTAGTCACAGGTTACATAGCCGCAACTCAAGACGGCGTCGTCACAACTTTGGGTCGCGGAGGCTCAGACTACACCGCAACAATCCTAAGCGTCGCGTTAGCCGCCGACGAAGTCTGGATATGGACCGACGTGGATGGAATAATGACAGCAGACCCAAAAATTGTCCCATCAGCGAAGATGCTGCCTGAACTGTCTTATGGGGAGGCAGCGGAAATGGCCATTTTCGGAGCCAAAGCCATGCACCCAAGCGCGCTGGAACCCGTGATCGAGGCGCGCATTCCCGTGCGTATAAGGAACGTCTTTAACCCTGAAAACCACGGAACCCTAATAGCAGATGGGCAGGAAGCCAAGTCCGCAGAGGTTGTGAAGGCAGTAGCCATGATCAGAGACGTAGCCATGATTAACCTCAAAGGAGCTGCGATGGTAGGCGCGCCTGGAAGCTACTCAAAAGTCTTCGACGTGATGGGCAAGAATAACATCAACATCATGATGGTTTCCACCGCAGTGTCCGAAGCCAACATTTCCCTCGTGATCCGCAGGAGCCTTTTGGGCAGGGCGCTGAGCACGCTGGAAATAGCTCTTTTAGGCAGGGGGTTAGTTAACGAGATTACCAGTGAGGATGATGTCTGCGTCATAGCCGCCATGGGCGCGAACATGAAGGGAACGTTAGGCGTGGCGTCAAGGATATTCACGGCTATGGCTCAGAAGAGGATAAACATTCGCATGATAGCGCAGGGTTCTTCGGAGCTTAACATTTCCTTTGTGGTCAAGGAGAACGACGGGGAAGCAGCAGTCCGCGCTATCCACAAGGAATTCAAGCTAGACCAGATCTAACTACCTTTGGGCGAGAACCGCGTTCCACGGCGATTCAGCTTTGGTAAATACTTGAACATCTGCGAAACCAACAGACTGCAGGATATTCCGAATCTCCTCCAGCGGGAGAATGCGCACCTGCGTTTTCTCGATGATTTCCGCGTTTTCCACCTCGTAAACGCCGTCCTTCACCATCTCATTCACCATGAGCAAGCGTCCACCAAGCTTTAGCACGCGTTTAATTTCTTGAAAGGCGTCAGGAAGACTAGGCCAAAAGTAGTAGGTTTCGATTGCGGTAACCAAGTCAAAGAAGTTATCGGGAAAACCCGTCTTATCTGCGGAGCCTTCTCGTATTTCAACGCGGTTTTCAGCAATCAATTTCTCGTTCACTTTACGGGAGTACGCCACCATATCCGCGGAGTAGTCGATGCCAAATACCTTTTCTTGAAATGCTTGGTGCGCTAATCTGCTGAGGGTTTTGCCGCCTCCGCAGCCCACATCTAAAATCACGTAGTCAGGCTCGATGTTTACGTGTGTTAATCCCCATAACGTTAACGCTTTGTGCCCCTTGTTCATTAATGCGGCGACAACTCTGCCGCGGCTTCCTGTTGGACGTTTATACTGGTCTAATAAATCGGGCATGTGGTTGTCACCTTAACGGGAGGGTGAGGGCTAAGGAGAGGCGTTTTAATTGCTATTAGCTTTCTTGTTTTTGTGCAGTTCCGCCAGCTTCAGAAGCGTCGCCTTGTAAACCTCTATGCCCGCTAAGTACTCGCTTATGATGATGTGCTCGTCTTTCGTGTGGTCCAAGTGCGAGTCGCCGGGCCCATAAGTGACTATGGGCACGTTCATGGCTCTCCCGAGGATGTTCATGTCGCCTGTTCCCGTCTTTCTCAAGAGCGTGGCGGGCTGTTTCAGCACTTTTCGGATGGAAGCGGATAGAGCTTTCACGAGGGGAGAGCTTTTGTTTACTTCGAAGGGTTCGTTAGAGTCTTCGATTGCCACTTTCACCTGGACTTTGGGGTTATCCGCCTTGTACTGGTCGATCACTTTTTTGGTGTCGTTGAAAATTTGGGCGGAAGTGAACGGGGGCGGCACCCTGAGGTCGATGTGGATTTCGCTTTCGAAGGGAATCACCGAGTTCGCGGTGCCCCCAGTCATTTTGGTTAGGCACGCGGTTACCGCGTAGAAGGGGCTTTTTTGCGCTTCCACGGGTGGAAGGCTGTTTTTGATTTGCTGCCAGAGTTCAAACGCTTTGTCAAGGGAGTTTTCGTACAGCCACGGCGTGGACGAGTGGCCCGTCTCGGTTTTGAAGTTTATTTTGAGGTGCAGGTTGCCTTTGTAGCCGATGGTGATGTTTCCGACTCCGCTGGGTTCGCCGAATATGGCGTAGTCGGCTGAGATGCCGTCTTTTATCAGGTGTTTGACGCCTCGGCTGGTGGCTTCTTCTTCGACCACGCTGGCAACGATGATTTTAGCTTTGAACGCTGGGTCTTGGGCGACTGTGGCTGCGGCTGTGACCATGGCGGCTAGCGGTCCTTTGGCGTCCACGGCGCCGCGGGCGTATATCTTGTCTTTTTCAAGCCGCAACGGTACGTGTCCGGCAACGGTGTCCATGTGCCCGCATAAGAGTATGGTGGGTTCGCCTTTTCCGATTTCGCCGATGACGTTTCCGATGCCGTCTTTTCTCACGCGAAAACCTAGCTGTTTCATTTTCTCAACAAGAAAGTCAGCGATTGACTCCTCTTTACCTGACGGGCTGAAGATTCCCAGCAAGTTAGTTAACAACTGCACTGCTTGTTCGCTCATCTTTCTTCCTCCCCTATTACTTCGTCAAGTACAGATATAGTTTTGTCGATTTGCTCCTTCTCAATTACCAAGGGCGGCAGGAAACGCAGGACAGTTCTGCCCGCGTCCAACATAAGCACGCCTCGTTCCATGGTTTTCAGGATTATGTTATGCACATCATACCGAAGCTCCATGCCCAGCATCAAGCCTAAACCGCGAACCTCCTTCACGATTTTGTACTTAGCCTGCAACCCCTCCAGCTTATCCTTAAAGTATCCGCCCAGATTTGCGGCTCTACCCTCAAGTTTCTCCTTCACCAACACGTCAACAGCGGCGCACGCGGCTGCGCAGACCAGAGGGCTCCCGCTAAAAGTGCTGGAGTGCTCACCAACCTTGAAGGCGGACATGACGTGTTCTTTGGCTACGGTTATGCCGATGGGCAAGCCTCCCGCAAACGGCTTAGCTAAACACATAACGTCGGGAGTGACGCCCCAGTGCTCGCAACCGAACAGCTTACCCGTCCGCCCGAAACTCGTCTGCACCTCATCCAAAATCAACAGCACTCCTTTTTCATCGCAGAGTTCTCTGACGCTTGGAAGGAAATCGTCGGGTGGAACACGGACTCCGCCTTCGCCGCGGATCGGCTCCAGAAGCACAGCAGCGGTCTTGTCAGTTACTGCTTCGGCTAGCTTTTCAAGGTTGTCAGGCGGGACGTGTTTGAACTCGGGAACCAAGGGCTGGAACGGTTCGCGGTATTTCTTGTCCCAGGTGGCGGATAGTGCGCCCATGGTTTTCCCGTGATAGCCGCCCATCACCGCGATTATCTCGGGTTTGCCTGTGTATTTTCGAGCCAGCTTTATGGCGCATTCAACGGATTCGGCGCCGCTGTTCGAAAGAAACGCCTTGTTCAAGCCTCTCGGCGTTATGCTCACCAGTTTCTGCAAGAACTCTGTCCGCTTGTTGTTGTAGAGGCTCGCGTGACAGGAAATAAGCGTCTCCGCCTGTTTACAGACGGCCTCCACAATTTTCGGGTGCGAATGCCCGAGCAAAGCGACGCCGTAGCTGCCCATGCAGTCCACGTACTCTTTGCCGTTTATGTCCCAGACTAACGCGCCTTTCCCGCGGGTTATCACCACGGGACGCTTAGCGAACACGTTTGCCATTAACCGGTTTTCGAAGTTGATTATGTCGAACTCACTCATTCGTAATCACCGTGCCAGCTTCATGTTTCAAGGCGGAAGAGATAGGCATTTGCCGAACGCCTGATGTCATCAATACTTCTTTGACGCCGTGATTTAACGCTTCCAGAGCCGCGTGCACTTTGGTGCTCATGCCCTTCCCTATGCTGGAAAGCGCTTCTTCCGCTTCTGTAGCGGTTATTTTCGGGACAGGTTGACCCTTAAGCAGCAAAGCTTCTACGTCCGTAAGCAGGATTAGGCGGTCGGCTTGGAGGGCGCCTGCAACCACGGCGGCTGTTCGGTCGCCGTCCACGTTTAACGGTTCAAACTCTTCGCTCATCGCTATCGGTGTCACCACGGGCACGTAGCCTTTCTCAAGCAGCAAACCCAGCAAATCCACGTTAACCTCGGTTATTTTTCCTGTGTAGCCGCCGTCAATCACCTTTTTCCGTCCGCGCTCATCAACGATTATCAAACGTTTTTTCCGCTCCGCCTTCAACAGCGCCCCGTCCAGGCCGGATAAGCCCACGGCGGGCACGCCTTGGCTCTCCAGCGCCGTGACTATTTGTTTGTTGATTTTGCCTGCCATGACCATGGTGAAGATTTCCATGGTTTCCTTGTCGGTGTAGCGGCTTCTGAAGCCCTGCGGCGAAACGATAAACTGCTGTTCCTTGCCCAGTTTGGCGGCGGTTTCGGTGACTTCGGCGCCTCCGCCGTGGACAAGCACGATGCGGTTCTCTTTTGCCAGTGTTTTCAGGTCGGAGACAAGCTCGGAAGACGCGCCTTCCTTGAGTATGCTTCCGCCCATTTTGATTACTAACAGCATGGCAAGTCACATCGGATGGAAACCTGTGCTCTTCAGCCCCGTGGTCTCGTCTACGCCCAGCATAATGTTTAGGCACTGAACGCCTTGACCTGACGCGCCTTTAACCATGTTATCTATCGCCCCGAAAAGCAGCAGCCGGTTCGTACGCGGGTCCAGCTCGAAGCCTATGTCGCAGAAGTTTGTGCCCAACGTGACTTTCGGGTCGGGAAGCTGATACGGGCCTTTTTGGTACTTGACGAAGCGTATAAACGGTTCGCCTTGGTACGTTGAACGAAGCGTCCTCCACAAGTCCTTGCTCGTTAAAGGCGTTTTCATGAATGTGTGAACGGTGGAGAGAATGCCTCGCACGATGTTAACCGCGTGAGGCGTGAACGACACCGTGACGGGCTCGGTTGACAATGCGTTGAGTTCCTGCTCGACCTCGGCGACATGGCGGTGCGCAGCCACCTTGTAGGGTCGTACGCCGCCGAACCGTTCAGGATGATGCGACGCGATGGTAGGTTTGCTGCCTCCGCCGGAAGAGCCGATTTTCACGTCCGCAACTATGCGGTTCTCCTCCACGAAACCCGCTTTTACCGCGGGAGCTAAGGCGAGAATGGTGGCGGTTGCCATGCAGCCGGGGCAAGCAACCAATTTAGCGCTTTTAATCTCCTCACGGTGAAACTCGGGTAAGCCGTACACCGCTTCCTTGAGCAGTTGCGGGTTGGTGTGCTTCCAGCCGTACCACTTGTCGTAATCGCTGGGGTTTTTGAGGCGGAAGTCCGCGCTCATGTCAATGACTTTCAGTCCAGCTTCCAGAAGTTTTGGGACAAGGTTCACAGCGCCTCCATGCGGGGTTGCCGTGAACACTAGGTCGCAGTTTTTTTGAAGCTCCGCTATGTCCAAGGGAACGAATTTCAGTTGGGTGAGCCCGCGGAGGTTCGGATGCACGTTGAAGACGAATTCTCCTGCGCTCTGGCGGGAAGTGACCATGGTGACCTCCGCTTCAGGGTGGAGCAGCAGCAGGCGTAGGAGTTCTCCGCCGACGTATCCTGTTCCTCCGATTATTCCTATTTTCAAACTTTTTGCACCTCGTGAGTGGATTATCAGATTAGGCTTTGCGCGCCCTTCAGCAGCGGCACCGCCACGTTTATGCCAGCAATCAGCCGCGTGTGCTCCCAGAATTCGGGGCAGCTGTTGGCTTCGTGGTAGACGATGCCCTGCACGTTCTTTTCTATGCTTTCCTCAATTGTGCCTTTTACGTTTTGGTAGGGCTCGCTGCTCATGTAAGTGTGAAACGCCGCTTCTAATTTGCGGTTCCAACTTGGAAAGTCCCGCAACCGGATTTCGTCTGCCTTAACCTTTCTCGGTTGTTCAAACGCCGCTTCTGCTTTTTCAAGTTCCGATGCAAGCTCCGCGTCATCCACCGTTTTGTTTCCGCCAATGTTGACCATGGCGTCAAGAGCGAACAACCATGCTTCAGAGCCTTTGCCGAGGGCTTCGCCGCATTTCACGGCTAACTCTCTGACCTGCAATGGGAGTTTGGCGTCGAAAACCGTGTTCCCCAAGTAAGTGTTGGTTCGGAAGTCTTTGATGCCGCATCTGGCTAAGGCTACGGGGTGGCAGACCGGTGGGCTTCCTTTTTCCTTGTAAGCTATTATGCGCAGGTCGTAAAACCATTTCTCCACAAGCTCTTGGGCGGTGACTCCTACGGGGTTTATTATTGACGGCTTGGTTTCTTGGATGCTGGTGACGAGTTCTGCGCGGGTTCGGGAGAGCACGGCGCCTTTTCCGTGGGTGCCTGCGTCAGGTTTCACCACTATGCCCTTGTCAAGCGCTATCTCGTCTTGCAGCAGGTCGGCGATGTCTTTTTCGTTGTGGATTTCTCTGCCGCTTTTCAGGGTGTCGGTGGCGTCGCAGGGGACGTAAACCGTTTTAGGGATGGGGATTCCTTCTTTCCAGAAGTGTAGCAGCGTTCGGAGTTTGCTGTAGCAGGTGAATTCGATTTGGCTGCTGTTGATGGCTTTTTTGCCAAGCATTTCCATGAGGTAGCCTGCTTGGAGTCTGCGGTTTTTACTTTGTGCCCTGTTCAGCACCACCGCGGTGTCCTTGAATGTTTGGGTGTAGTTTTTGCCGCGGGTTTTGGCTGTGAACCCCGTTTTGCTTATGGTTAGTGCGATTTTGCGGAACGGGATGAAAGTCAGGTCTATGCCTAACTCTTGAGCGGTGAGTTTTATACCCGCTTCGTCGGTTTCTGAGCGTTCATAAAGAAGTGCAATGCTCATGGCTGTCAGCATCCCGTAGAAAAGTTAATGTGTAAAAAACTTGGGTAGCGATTTCATTTTTCCGTTTAGAGGATATAGGACGTTTATTCGCCCCAGTCTTCGCCTTCGATTGTTAGTTCTTGAAGGTCTACGCATCCGCCTTTTATCTGTTTGACTTCGAGTTCGAGTCCGCAGCCGGGGCAGCTTAGGATTTCACCTTTCTCCGTGTCTGCTGGCACGTTAAGTTCAGCGTCACAGTCGGGGCATTTAGTTGTATTCATTACTTTCACCTCTTGCGGTTTTAACTTTGCAGCTTGCTTTATTGCTTGCTACCACCTTTTGTTGGAAATGTCATTTTGATTAAGGGGACTCACTTTTAAGCGTTGCGACTTATTTGTAACAATTTAAGGTTTTAATGTTCCATTTGACACACTCTGATTTTCCGCTTCCACACGGCTTCACCTACGAAAAAAGCACTGCAAGAACCAAACCTTAACGGAATCCGCATTCAGCATACGCAGCGAACTACAGAAATCGTTAAATTTTTCCGCCCCTAACAACAAGCAGGGAAACGAGATGGATGACAAAGACAAACAAATACTCAAGATCCTGAAGGCGGATGGACGAGAAAGCTACGGTGCCATCGGCGAGAAAATCGGTTTATCTGAAGGCGCCGTCAGGAAACGAATCAAAGCGCTGGCCGACGCTGAGGTCATACGAAAGTTCACGGTGAAAATCGGCGTTGCCGAGGGCGCAGAGGCCATCACGCTTTTGGCCACGAACCCGGCTTATCCCACGCAGAAGGTTTCAAAGAACATACGGGAAATTCCAAACGTGGAAACCGTCTACGAAGTCACGGGTGAATACGACATTGTGGCGGTTATCAGCGGAATGAACGTGGTGGAAGTTAACGAGTGCATAGAGAAAATCCGCCGTGTCGAAGGCATAATGAAAACCAACACCATGATTGTCCTGCGCAGCGGATAAACAGGGCAGCCCGTTTCCTCAGTGTTCAGTCTCTTTATAAAAGTGAGGGGGTAGCTCTCGAGAGCATACTATCGCGGTAAAACAGGAATACTCATAAATGAAAACCCACACTAAACAGAAAGGCGAATTTCATGTCTAAAACTTACAATATCGCAGTGTTGAAGGGTGATGGCATAGGACCCGAAGTCACCGAAGCGGCAGTAAACGTTCTGCAAGCCGTTCAAGACACTTCTGACTTGAAGCTTAATTTTCTCTATGGCGAAGCAGGCTTCCACTGCATAGCGGAGTATGGCACCAACATGCCCAAAGAAACAATAGCCATGCTCAAGCGCACCGACGCCTGCCTTAAAGGGCCCATGACCACGCCGGAAACGCCGGGCGCACCCGTCAGTGCAGCCGTGCAAATCAGGAAAACGTTCAACCTGTACGCTAACGTTAGGCCTTGCCGAACCTACCCGAACGTGGAAGCCTTAAAGCCTGACATCGACCTTGTTGTGGTGCGCGAGAACACCGAAGGCATGTATTCCGGGATAGAATATGAGGTTGCGCCTGGAGAAGGCGTAGCTATGCGGATAATCACGAAAAAGGCTTCGCTGCTTGTGGCGGAACATGCTTTTAAGTTGGCTGAAGCCCGCAGGAAACACTTGACTTACGTGCATAAAGCCAACATCTTGAGGATAACGGATGGCATATTCAACGGCGCCGTGAAAGAGGTGGCGCTTAAGCATCCTGACGTGGCAACTGATGATATTCACATTGACGCGGCAGCTATGCATCTTATCAAGAAACCTGAAACCTTCGACGTTATCGTCACAACTAACCTGTTTGGTGATGTGCTTTCGGATGAAGCCGCGCAGGTCACGGGCAGCTTGGGTTTGGCGGCAGGAGCGAACATAGGTGACGCGTATGGCATGTTTGAGCCTGTTCACGGTTCTGCGCCTAAGTACACGGGTATGAACCGCGTGAACCCTATAGCCACCATAATGGCTGCGCAGATGATGCTGGATTACTTGGGCGAGAAGGAAGCGGCGGCTAAAATCGAGGGTGCCGTAATGGAAGTGCTGGGCGAGGGAAAAGTGCGAACGAAAGATTTAGGCGGCATTTCCACTACGAGTGAGATGAGTGACGCTGTAGGTCAAAGGTTAAGGCGCTCTGAAACTTGAACGTAAGTGTATGAGTTAACGTGAACTTCGAATCCGCCGTTGGAGGCTTCTTTGACTCTGCCGTTTATCAATTGTAAACAGGCGTTTTCTTTAACCGTTTTTTCCAGCTCTTCCGCTTTCTCATTCCAAGCGACCACTGGAATTTCGCCTGTTTCATCGGCTAAAACAATCCGCAGAACCGTTCCCGTGCTGGTGTCGCTTCTTGTGAAGGTTGATGCGGGAAAAACCCTTGTAACCGTGCCTGCTAAGTGAACGGTATTCAGCGGCTCAGTTATCTCGCTGATTTTTGTGGCGAACCTGCTGATGAATGGATATTCGTCTGCCTTCACGTCTTGCGGTTGGACTTCAATCTGGCTCTTGCCGCCAAGATGCAGTTCCGTCTTGCCTTTTAGGCCTTCGCGCGTGTACCCATGGGAGAAACGAACAACCTCTCCAGCTTTCAGCTCGTTCGACTCGATTAAATCGACTTTGTCGTTCCACAGCACCACACGGAGAACAGCGTCTTTATCAGCGATCAGCAAGTTTGCTAATTTCCCAGATTTTTCGCCTTCAAAAGTTCTTGGCGGGTAAACCGCGAGCACTCGTCCTGTTATGGTGACGTCGTATAAGCCTGGAATCAGATGGGTTATGGACAGGTGATGAGTGACTTTGCGCTGGTGCATTTCAACGCCGTATCTTGCGGCTATCAGCCGCAGAAGTGTCGGTTCCGCTATTAAGCCTCCTGTCTTGTTTTTCTCAGCCTGCAGGGTTTCTAGAATTTGGTCTCGGCTGACTTCGGGGTGTTTCGCCAGAATCTGGTTGATTATCTCTTCCGCGGTCATTTTTTGGTGCCAGCACGGATATAGAATCAGCGTGTTTAAATTTTTGCGTTTTCTCCGGTGTTTTCAGGGTTGCGGCTATGTTTATTAAAATCGTTCCTTTCTCTTTTGTGACGCGGGAGAAAGAAAAGTTTGGTGGACGCTGCGGTTCTTTACACGCTGGGCTTGGTGCTTGTTTTCGTTGGAGTGGCAGTAATCATTATTGCTGTTGTTTTGCTTTCGGTTTCAGGTGCCCGAAAAGGCAAAGTCAAAGGCGGCGGCGCCATCCTAATCGGACCTATTCCGATTGTTTTTGGGACGGATAAGAAGTCGCTTAAGACTGTTCTGATGCTTTCTTTGGCGCTTACGGTTATGTTGGTGGTTGCCATGGTTGTGTACTACCTGCTGTTGAGGTGAAAGGAGGAATACTATGCGAAGCGCAGAGGATAAATCAGGAGAAGCAGCTGAGGATGGCGTAACCGTGTCCAGCAGGCTTTTTCTGTTGTTGATTTCAGGTTTTGTTTTGGTTTTTGTCGGCATCGCGGTTATTGTGGTTGCTTCGGTTGTTTACGGCGGCGGTTCGGTGAGTGGGGATGTGGTTATTTTCATCGGCCCGTTTTCAATAGTGATTGGTGCGGGTCCTGATGTTTCAGTGATAATTTTGGTCAGCGTAATCCTAGCTGTGCTAAGTGTTGTGGCGTTTTGGGTTATGAACAGAAGGATGAGAAGGCTTGCGGGCTAACTTTTCTCGTTTGTGGGTTCTTCTTCCTTTCCAAAATACGAGTACAAGAAAATCAGCACTAGGGCAACGAACGTTGATGCCATGAGGACGTATTCTAAGGTTAGGAAGTACGCGCTAAGATCCATTGAGATTCTCCCTTGTGTTCTTGCTTATTGATGTAGCGTTTTAATATTTAAGCAGTAGCTTTTTTCCACTCGGTCATTAACGATTCAAACAGTTCGTCGCTTTCCTCTATGGTCTCATACCATCCTAAGTTGCGCGCGATTTTCTGGGCAATCAGGTGATAGCACAGGTGGATTTTCTTGTCTAACACGCGAAAGTAGAAGTCGTCACACATGCAGAATTCCGCTTCAGGCATAATCAAGTAATCCCGTTCTCTCCCAATGACTATCCACACTTTTCTGCCGCTGGGCTTGAAAACGTATTTTTTCACGCGATTTTCCTTCAGCGCGTTGAGGGCTTTCGTGAAACGTTGACCGAAAAGCTCGTAGAGCGCGGTTAAGTTTTTGCCGGACAGCTTGCCTTCTGCTTTTGCTTCTCTACAGATGTCGTTTAGCGTATCGATTTCCGAGTTGTCGTTCATGGTTGGCACGAGCTTTTCAGGAAAAGAAAAGAACGCTAGTCTACGTCGATTGGTTCGCCTTTCGGCTCCTTCGGGGCTTCAGCTTTGGGAAACACAACTTCCAAGACGCCGTTTTTATAGAACGACTTTGCCTCTTTCACCTTCACCTTGGCGGGTAAAGCGACTTCCTTGTAGTATTTGGTTTGAGGCGTGTTCACGGATATGGTCAGGGAATCCTCTGTGCCATGAAGTTTTATGTCCGTTTTTTCCACGCCCGGCAGTTCTGCAACCACTCTGACTTCGCGTTCTGTTTCAACAATATCCACCAGCGGTTCCCGCTCGTCTTTCACCTGCGGGCCCTTAAAGCTCTTTTTTATGTTCCCGAACTCGCGGATTTCAGGTTTGCCGTCAGGCCCTATCTTCATGCTGTAGCCGTAAACGAAAGGACCCAACTCTTTGACTGTTCTGCCGTCAGGAAGCTTGCGTTCTTTAACGTAGTTTTTAGGAAGGTTTTCTGTGAGACCTTTGAATTCTTCCTCCATCATTTTCTCCATCTCGTGGAACATGCGGTCGATGTCGCCGAAAAACAAATCCTTGCGTGGAGGCCCACGTCGCTTTCTGAACCATTCAGGGTAATCTTCATCGTCTGATGACATTCATTTTTCACCTCAAATAATTGGGAGTTATCCGTTTTCTATAAGGTTTATGCTATCCGCAACCAAAACCTGTTAATCAAATTGCTCCAAACCGCTGTGCGCACGCAGCACGGGGAAACACTGCGATGCCCAGATACAAGCCTTTATTTTTCATAAGCAACATGTGCCTTTGTGGAACCTGTTAAATGACCAAGTACTACGCGCTACCCATAACCACGAAATACTGGAAGCCAGGCGAGAAATACCTAAACGTGATCCTTGAGGCTTTAGAAAAAAAGGTGGCGGACGGCGATTTTGTCGTTATATCGGAAAAGGCGCTTTCCACCGCGCTGGGCAGAATCGTAGATGAACGCGACATCAACCCCGGTTTCAACGCGAAGGTGATTTCTCGGCTGTGGATGCGCGTCGTCTGGGGACGCTTCTTGAATGTGTTGTGCCGTTTCGGGCCGAATCTCAGCCGGAGACTTCGGGAGTATCCTCTTGAAGCCGGCAGCCGCCACAAGCAGGTTGTTTTGCAGCAGGCGGGGTTGTTGCAGGCGTTGATGTGGGGTTCTGAGGGCGGCGTGGATGGGTCGAATTTGCCGTTTTCTTACGTGAGTTTGCCTCTGGGCAACGCGTGTGAGCTGGCTGGGGAGATTCGGCGGCAGATTCTGTTTAGGCTGGGGAGGAGGGTCCTCGTGGTGATCGTGGACACTGACAAAACGTACTCGTTTAGGAAATTTTATTTTACTCCTCGCCCGAAACCGATGGAGGGCATTCACTCTGTTGGGGGCGTGGTCGCCTACGTGGTCGGCAGGGTTTTCGGGTTTAGGAAGAGGCCGACGCCGTTGGCTGTGGCGGGGGGTGATGTGGGGGCGAGGGAGGCGTTGGTAATCGCGAATGTTGCGGATAGGGCGCGGGGGCCAGGTTCGGGTGTTTCGGTTTGGGATATGGCTGTGGGTTTCGGGGTGTCGGTGACGGGTGTGAGTTGGGAGATGTTGGCTGGGGTGAGGCATAAGCCTGTGGTTCTGGTTAGGAGAAGTGCGGAGAGGCCTGTTGGGAAACCGCGGTGATTGTTGAAGGGCTGTTTTGCAGGGGTAAAGCATAAACATGCGTCTTCCGTTAAGGAACGCTGGGATGGTTATGGAAGAAACTAGACGGTTGGGCGCGTTTTTCCATCCGCGTTCCGCGGCGATTGTTGGGGCTACTAAGAAGATTGATAAGGCGGGGAACGTGATTTTCAAGAATTTCGCGTATAACAAGACGCGGGGGGTTTTCAAGGGGGAGATTTACCCTGTGAATCCGCATGAGGAGTCTATTTTGGGGTTTAAGTGTTATCCGTCGATAAGTGAGATTCCGGGGGAGGTGGAGTTGGTGGTGATTGTGGTTCCGGCCAAGGTGGTGCCTGCCGTTATGGAGGAGGCGGTTGTTAAGGGTGTGAAGGCTGCCATAATTATTTCTTCGGGTTTCCGGGAGGTTGGGAACGTTGAGCTTGAGCGGCGGTTGGTGGCTACGGCTGAGAAGGGTGGGATTCGTGTTTTGGGGCCTAACTGCCTGGGCGTGTATTATCAGAAGACGGGTGTGGATACGTTGTTTTTGCCTGAGACTAAGGTTTTGACGACTGGGGATGAGGTTGTGGCGACTCCTCGGCCGTTGTTTGGGGACATAGCTATTGTTACGCAGAGTGGGGCGTTTGGTGTGGCGGCGTTGGATTTTTTGGCTGGGCGGCAGATTGGGATTAGCAAGTTTGTGAGTTTCGGCAACAAGAGTGACGTGACGGAGTCGGAGATGATGCATTATCTGCTTTTTGACAAGGAAACTAGGGTGATTCTCCTCTACGTGGAGGACATAAAATATGGAAGGCGGTTCCTTAACATCGCGAAAAAGGTAACTGTGAAAAAGCCTGTGGTGGCGCTTAAGGCGGGAAGAAGCGCTGCGGGGGCGCGGGCGGCGGCTTCGCATACGGGTGCCATTGCGGGTTCCGATAAGATTTATGATGCCGCGTTCGAGCAGGCGGGGGTGCTTCGGGCTTGTGATATGGAGGAGTTTTTTGACACGGGGAAGGCGTTGGCTATGCAGCCGCCGGCTTTGGGCAGGAATGTTGGGATTTTGACGGATGCGGGTGGTCCTGGGATTATGGCTGTTGACGAGTGTGAGAGTGGCGGGTTGGCGGTGGAGCGGTTTTCGGAGGCGACGCTGAGGAAGTTTCAGAAGCTTAAGGATGAGGGGGTGCTTCCGCGGTTTGCGGCTACTGGGAATCCCGTTGACCTCACGGGTTCGGTGACGGATGATATGTTTGTGGTTGCGGCTGAGGTTATGTTTGAGGCGCCTGAGGTTGATGGGATTATCCTGTTGGCGTTGCATCATTTGCCGGCTTTGCGGGAGAAGTACATTGACGGTGTGGCGGAGGTGTCGCTTAGGTACAGCAAGCCGATTGTTATGTGTGATATTGGGGAGACGGAGATGGCGTTGTACACGCGGTTCCGGTTTGATAAGTTGGGGATTCCGTCTTATGGGTCGCCTGAGGATGCGGCGCGTGCTATGAGGGCGCTTGTGCGTTATGGCGCTTATTTGAAGAAGAATGGTTGTGCGGAAGAGTACCTGCGCGGGTTCTTGGCGAGGCGCGGCAAGCTTTAAAGGGTGACGGTGATTGTGTCGCCGTCTTTGAGGTTGAGCTGGGTTCGCAGGTGGTCGGCTGCGATGATTTCCAAGTAATCCTGCGGGTAGGTTGGGGTTTCGGGGATTATGATGGCGCATTCCCGCTCGGCTATGTGGGCTTTGTGGAGTATGCCAGGGCTGTAGCCTTGGGCGGGGCTGATTCTTGTGGCGTCTGGGGTTTCTAGAAGTTTTCTGCGCTCTGCTGTTTCTTTAGAAAGGTGGAGGTTTAGGGTTCCTGGATAGGGGGTGTAGCCGAGCGCCTTTTGGAGTTGGTGTTTGACCCAGAGTAGGGTGAGGTATTTTTTGCCTTCGCCGTTGCCTGTGAATACGGTGCCTGTGAGCGTTGTTTTTTTCATGGCTTGTTTGCTGCGGCCGGTGGTTTTTGTTGTTTGAGCCATTTGGCGACTTGGGTGAGGACATTGTCTGTGGATATGTCGATTACGGGGATTATCATTTTTTCTTTGGTTTCTATGGTTGGCTGGTACTTGGGCATGAGCGTGTAGCCGACATATGTCCAGTAGACTCTTCGGGTTTCTATGAGTTCTTTGGCGACGGCGCTTGTGGATGCGGGGAGGGGGAAGTAGAGGAAGAGGACGCCTTCGGTCCAGTAGAGTCCGGCTAGTTTGCCGCCGGCGATTACGGATGTGAAGCGTGCCAGGTCTTCGGGGGTGTGGAAGGGGTTTTGTTCCATTATGACGATTTCTCTGAAGGGTTCGTACTTAACCGTGACTTTACTTTCACTCATAAATGCTCAACCTGCCTGTAAGCCTAGATTGTCTAGAAGTCCCCTTTTAACCTTACCATAACCGCTTATGGAATTTCGTCAAAAAATGAGCCATTGTTGAATTGGTGTGTCGAGAGCGAAAACCCAAAAGAAGGGAGGAAACTGGATTATGAAGTTTGAGTCGTCTAAAAAAATTCTTGCATATTGAAAACGATTTGAGCTTTAGAGTATAAAAGAGGATATCAGTACCAAAAAGCTGATATGAAATATGAGATGAATAGACTATAGCTTTCAGACTTTGCAACGAAGGTGTCTCGTTGAGTTCAATTCAGCTAGATGTTCCACTCGAATTTCAAGAAAACGATTTCTCGTGTACACCAGTTTGTATGAAGATGGTCTTAGATTACGTAAGGAATAATTTCAGCGAGAATTGCCCAATCTTGGATGTTGCCAATATTTCGGAAGCAATTAAAACAAGCGCGGATGATGGTGGAACTACTTTTGAGAACATCAAGCATATTAATGAAAAGCTTAAGAAAACGAGACCGTCAATAGAATTTGTAGCAGATTTTGGACATAATTTTGAGGATATAAAGAAAGAAATAGCCAACAATAGACCAGTTATCGCTTGGATAACCATACCTTCTCCGCAAGGGGATTACAATCATTCTATCGTAATAACTGGCTTTGACGAGGACAAACTTATTATCTAATATAATGACCCAGTATACGGTAGAGAGAGTGTTCCAACGCTACAATTCATGAACATGTGGGATGGTTGCTTCCGTATACTTATCACAATTAAAATAGGCGAGAAAAAGCAAAGTCTACTGGAAGAATATGTTGAAGAAGGCGACAAGTTATGAGTGCCACAGTGAATGTTTACCAAAAGGTCCAGCAATCAGCTATGCGTTATTACGGCAATCTAATTTCTGCAGAAGAGCCGATTTTTGATGAAAAGGAAAGATTATGGAAGGCGAAACTAAAAGCGAATTATCCAAGACTCATCAAAAATGACTATCCAGAAGAGCGTTTCATCAGAGTTTTGCCTTTAAAAGGACTTGGAACTATATGTCTCAATGAGAATTTGCAATTTGTTAAAGATTGCTCAGTTAAGCGAGAAGAAAGCCTCTTTTTAATTCGTTCTTATCTTGAAATGTGGAAAGGACAAGTAGAGAACATAATTGTTTCCGCATCTCATCTACAATTAGCTAAAACAAGCCCAGCAAGAGTTTTCCTAAACCCAGTAAACATGATTTTAGCTAATTTCTTGCAGAGAGAAGAGGTAATTATATCTTTTGAGGAGCTAGATAAGACGAGAAAAAGAGCACGGTTAGAAAGATGGCTATCTCTGCTTGAAGCTTTAGACCTAATTAAGAAAATCGAAAGCGGTTACATCTATGGAGAGATGTTCACCGCTTTAAGGAAAGAAGCACAAAATGACAGAGAATTCGAAATTTTGAGCATGGGTTATATTTTAAAGAAAAGCTATCCAATGCTCAAAGAAGTTTTTCATATTAAACAATTCGAACCATTGGTTCACCTTGATAGTTGCTATTACAGACCAGCATTAGAAGCGGAAGATATTTTGCACACGACAGCGGAATCGTTATTTAAAAGATTCATGGTTGAGTATCAGTATAAGCCACATCTTGAACTAAGACATATCCTTCATGAGTTGCGTGACTCCCAAGCTTTGCTTTCTAAGAAATCGTATTACTACGCAAACGACGAGCTTTTCAAAGAGATGCTATCACTCAAGAACCAAGCTCCAGAAATGGCGCTTCCGAAAGCATAATTCCCTGCATTTTTCTGCAATTTGATAAAAACAAATGTCCCTCCATCTGAAATAAGCTACAGAAATCCACTTAAAGTTATTCACATGAGAGTTCTGTTTAGAAACAAGTCTCCTGAATTTGTAACTCGTTGAATTTCGTTAGGGTTCTTATAGGGGTTGTTGGCTTTGGGTTTTTTGGTGGAAAGCCGTGGGGGTGAAATGCCAGAGCGCACGGGTTCAATGTTTTTCCGGGCTATTCTGTTGAGCCCAACCGTCATATTTGCCGCCTATTTGGATCCTAATAGCAGATCGATGCAGAAACCTATAGAGGGGGTCTACCCGTATTGGCGCAGAAACCGCCCAATAACATGTGGAAAACAGTCCGCGCTTTCAGCCTTTAAATAAGGGGGGTATAGACTGTTCCGAGCCGCTAGTCTCCTCAACCCGCCCAAACACTCAACTTGCGTTTTCACGTCGGAAAATTAATTAAGAAAGAACAAGTGATAAACTTCGCATACAAGGTGATTATTAATGGCGATAAAAGTAGGAATTAACGGATTCGGAAGAATCGGAAGACTCCTTTACCGCGCAGCCATCGAACGCAACGCAAACATCGACTTCGTAGCCATAAACGACCTAGCAGACGTAAAAACCAACGCACACCTACTAAAATACGACTCAACCCACGGAAGATTCCCAGGCACCGTAGAAGTCAAAGGCAACGACCTCGTCGTCAACGGAAAAACCCTCAAAGTCATCAGCGAACGAGACCCAACACAACTCCCATGGAAAAACCTCGGCGTCTACCTCGCCGTCGAATCAACAGGACTCTTCACCAAACGCGAAAAAGCCTCAATGCACCTCCAAGCAGGAGCCAAAAAAGTCCTCATCAGCGCACCCTCACCCGACCCAGACATAACCATCGTCCTAGGCGTAAACCAACAAACATACGACCCCACAAAACACCACATCCTCAGCAACGCCTCATGCACAACAAACTGCCTCGCCCCAGTCACAAAAGTCCTAGTTGACAACTTCGGACTCCAAAAAGCCTTCATGACCACAGTCCACGCATACACCAACGACCAAAAAGTCCAAGACCTCGTCCACAAAGACCTCCGCCGCGCACGCGCAGCCGCAGTCAACATCATCCCCACAAGCACAGGCGCAGCAAAAGCCATCGGCCTAGTCCTCCCATCATGCAACGGAAAAATGAACGGCATGGCCATGCGAGTACCCACAGCAGACGGTTCCATCGTAGACCTGACAGCAATCCTTAATCACGAGGTCACCGCAGAAGACATCAACGCTGCCATGAAAAAAGCCGCTGAAGGACAATTGAAGGGCATAATGGACTATACGGAAGACCCAATCGTCTCATCCGATGTGCTTCACACCACGTGCTCCGCAATCTTTGATGCGCAGGCAACAATGGTTATGGGCGACAAAAGCAACTTCGTGAAGGTTTTGGCGTGGTACGACAACGAATGGGGCTTCAGCAACCGCATGGTGGACTTCATCGAGTTAGTGGGCAAGAAAGCAGGACTCTAAACGCTTCGATGCTGAAACTTTAAAAACCCTTTTCCCATCCTTTTCTTTTTGGAAAACAGAGAGTGAAAGACATGGCAAAGTACCTGACATTAGACGATTTTAACGTCAAAAACAAAGTAGTCCTAGTCAGAGTGGACTTCAACTCAGAAATTGACCCGGAAACCAAGCAAGTCACAAGCGACGTACGCATCAGGGCGCACGCGGAAACAACCCTCAAAGAGCTTGCGGAAAAAGGCGCCAAAGTCGTGATTCTAGCGCATCAGGGACGCAAAGGCGAAGCAGACTTCACGCCGTTGAAGCAGCACGCCGAGATTTTGGGTAAAATCTTGAAGTGCCCAGTGAAATACGTTGACGACATCTACGGCGAAAAAGCGCAAAACGCGATTAAGAACCTGCAAAGCGGCGAAATCCTGGTCTTAGGCAACGTCAGAGGCTTCGACGGAGAAACCAAAAAAGGCACACCTGAGGAACACGCGAAAACTCCGCTTGTGCAGAACCTTGCGCCATTGGCGGATCTGTTTGTTAACGACGCTTTTGCGGCGGCTCACAGGGCTCACGTTTCGATGGTGGGTTTCACTGCGGTGCTGCCTTCCGCTGCGGGCAGAATCATGGAGCGTGAACTGAAGTCGCTGTCCAGAGCGTTGGAGACTCCTGAGAAACCGTGCGTTTACGTTATGGGCGGTGCAAAAGCGGATGATTCGTTGGAGATCAGCAAGTACGTGTTGGGCAACGGCATCGCGGATTACGTGGTGGTTGGCGGTGTGACTTCGCAGCTGTTTCTTGCGGCGAAAGGTGTGGATTTGGGCAAGAAGACAATGGATTTTCTTGTGAAGAAGGAGTTAACCGGGTTGATTCCGGGAATCAAAGCGTTGATGGAGAAGTATCCTGAGGGCGTTGTGGTTCCTGTTGACGTGGCGTTGGATGTGGACGGCAAACGGAAGGAAATCAGCGTAAATCAGCTGCCAACTGAATACTCGATCTTTGACATAGGCGCGAAAACCGTGGAGAACTACGCTGGAATCATCAGCAAAGCCAAATCCATAGTGGTCAGCGGACCAATGGGCGTTTACGAAAATCCACAGTTCAACTACGGCACCAAAAAAGTCTTCGAAGCCATAGCAGACTCAAAAGCGTTTTCACTTGCTGGAGGCGGCAACACAATCGCAGCGATACAGGAATACGGCTTAACCAAAAAAATCAGCTACATAAGCACTGCAGGCGGAGCGTTGATCGAGTTCCTGATGGGCAAGAAACTTCCAGGCGTGGAAGCCTTGAAAAACGCGGTAAAAACCAAGCAAATCTAAACACACATTCCTCTTTTCTTTTTTCATGTTCTTGGACTGCTGTGAAAAGCAAATTGATAACTTTAAGTTACGGGCTGTGCTCTGCTGGACTGACGTGCGATTTTTTGTCTATACCCCCTATATATAGATTAAACCTGTGCTTAGACCTCGTTGTTAATGAGCGCAGTGTGGAAAGCGTCCTGAGGCTGTACGGAAGCTTCTTTGGATTCAGCCGTTATCTTGCCGTGGGTTACCGGCCACGCGAACTGCTGCGGTGAGGCGAGATGACACTGTTTATATATTGATTCATCTAACTTTGATGTGTAATTTGCAGGTGAGTTTTATGGCGGCTTCTCAGAAATTGTTAGAACTCTTGAATAAAGGTATAGCGCGTGAACTCCAAGTGAGCATACAGTACATGTGGCAGCACGTCCAAGTGACAGGGATGGATGGTGCCGTTGTTGAGGATGTTTTCCGCAAGATTGCCATTGCCGAAATGAAGCATGCTGAACGCCTTGCGGAGCGTCTGGATTACCTTAACGGCGTGCCCACGACTAAACCTGACCCGATTTTCGTGGGCGGCAGCCTCATCGAGATGCTGAAGCAAGATGAGCAGAACGAGGAGGAAGCCATTAACCTCTACAAGCAGGCAGTTCAGGTTGCGTCGGAAGAAGGCGATTACACCACGAGGCGGTTGCTGGAGGAAATCCTTGCGGAAGAGGAAAACCACATCAACACGTTCGGCAAACTGCTCGTCGGCATGACTGAACCGTTTACCCAGCCAGAAATACCATAGATGAAATAACATCTTTTTTACGTTTGTGCTACGGTGACAGTAAGGTAAATATAACTTTAGTAACATTTAGTATGATGGAGGTAACATATTGACCGAATGTCTAGCTAAGACAAGAAAGGTTGGCGGCTCACTAGTGGTAACTTTGCCCAAAGAACTGGTGGAAAGCGAGAAGATAAAAGAAGGCGAAATCGTCGAAATCAGCGTTAAGAAGCTGCGCAAAGACGGTTTCGGCGTCCTGAAAGGCATAGGTCCCTTCACGGCTGAAGATGAGCTGAAAACCCATGACTAAGCACGTTATTGATGCTTACGCATGGATTGAATACTTGGATGGAAGCGAGTCAGGCAAACAAGTGGCGACAATCATTGAAAGCAACTATGAAGTCTACACCTGCGCAATAACCCTTGGCGAAGTCGTGAGCAAAGTTGCGCGTAAGGGCAAGGATGCAAAAACCGCTTACGACGTTTTGACAAGTAACTCCCAAATAATCCCTGTAGCTGAAGAACTTTCATTGCACGCGGGACTTATTCATTGTGAAATGCGAAAAACCATAAAAGACTTCGGTCTAGCTGACGCCTACATTTTAGCCGCTGCACGAAAACTAAAATCAAAAATCGTGACTGGTGACCCGCATTTCAAAGAAGTTAAGGAAGCAATTATGATCTAATAATCAGCACCTAAACTTACGTTTGGTCTTTAAAGGCTACGACTTTAAATTCTTGTTTTTTCTCTAAAACTCTCAGTCTAAATGTTTCTGCAGTTTCATGTAAGACTTGACACATAAACCCGCAAAGTTGTATTTCTTGCTCGGTATTCTCAATCCTCATTATCATTGCTTTATTCATTGCCTTATTCGCTTCCAGTCCTTTTTTTATTGGCCACATAGTAGCTGCACAAAGGTCTTCTATCTCTGGATTGCCCGTTGTGATAATAGCAATTCTAAAACCGTGTTTGTAGTTATTGTATAATTCATTATATTTTAAAAAAAGCGTACCTATTTCCCCAAGTTTTTTCTTAACCACCACCCACGACTCTTTTAAAGCTGATACGTTTTAATTATTACCGTTTACTCGGCATAATGGAGGGTACCCTAAAAGTTTTGCAATATAAGAAAGTGGTTTATATTTGATTTCTTTGTAGAAATCAATAATTTCTTTTGTTCGATAGTCTAAAAGGGTTCTATGATATGTTTTTTTCATTCGTTTCATAGCTAGAAGATTGGCGGCAAAAACTTCAGCATAATGTATGTCAAAAAAGACGACTTCTGTAAACTGGGGGTTAAAGTCAACCATGGCCAGTGTATCTTTAACAAGTTTCTTTTAAATTATTTCCAATTCCACTAATAAGGCCATTTCAAACCAAACCAAAAAGGAAATACATCCAGCTTGCGACAAACTGCACAACCAAACCACCCAAAACCAACCGCAACATAAAAAAGCACCAACCAAAACAGGCTCCAAGAAGTAGTTGTGCTTAGCAGTCTTTCACTTCTACTAACAGAAAAAAACAGCCATAAGCTTTGGGAAAAAGTTATAGCGCAGACAGACATTAAGCCTTTCTATTAACGGTCTTTGAGGTTTAAGATTTGCCTGAAATTCGTGTAGCACTAGTAGGCGTAGGAAACAGCGCCAGCGCACTCATCCAAGGAACCCAATACTACAAAAACGCAAAAGAAAACACCACCGTCCCAGGACTCATGCACGTAAACTACGGCGGCTACCACATAAACGACATACACTTCGTCGCAGCATTCGAAGTCAACAAAAACAAAATCGGAAAAGACCTCTCCCAAGCCATATTCACCCCCCCAAACTGCGCCGTAAAATTCGCCGACGTCCCAAACCTCGGCGTAACAGTCCAACCCGCACCAATCCTCGACGGCGTAGCCCCCCACATGCGAGAAGTCTTCAACGTCTACGACGACAGCGCCACCAAAGAAAGCGTCGTCCAAGTGCTCAAAGACGCCAAAGCCGAAATCCTCGTCAACTACCTCCCAGTGGGAAGCCACGACGCAGTCCGTTTCTATGCCCAATGCGCCATAGACGCAGGATGCGCATTTGTCAACTGCATGCCCGAATTCATCGGCAGCGACTCATCAGGCGAATGGCCTAAAAAATTCGAGAAGGCAGGTTTGCCAGTGTTGGGCGACGACATAAAAAGCCAAGTCGGCGCAACCATCCTCCACCGCAACCTCGTCAGGCTCTGCCTCGACCGAGGCGTCATCGTTGACGAGACTTACCAGCTTAACCTCGGCGGCGACACGGACTTCCAGAACATGACCGTGGAAAACCGTTTAAAATCCAAACGAATAAGCAAAACCGAAGCAGTCACCAGTCTTGTACCATACGCGTTGCCGACAAGAATTGGTCCGTCGGATTTTGTGGGTTTCTTAAACAACAAGAAAATCTGCTATATTTCGCTTAAAGGCAGAAAGTTCGGCGACCGACCAATCAACATCAGCGTGAAACTGGAAGTCGAAGATTCCCCCAACAGCGCAGGAGTAGTCATCGACCTGATAAGAGCCGCGAAAATAGCTTTAGACCGCAAAATCAAAGGCGCATTAGTAAGCATGCCCTCATACGCGTTCAAACATCCACCCGTCCAAGTGCCTGACCCAGTGGCACGCCAATGGACAGAAGAATGGATCGCAGGCAAACGCGAACGCTAAACGCGCCCATCGCCCTGCGGCTTCATCAAACCTTTTAAGCGCAGAAGCCCAGATTACTCCCTCAGAGGTGCATAAGTATGGTTAAAGTGGACAATTACGAAGTGCCAGAAGGCCTATACTACTCCAAAGATTTTGAATGGATAAAAATTGAAGGAGCCAAAGTCCGCATGGGCATCACGGACTACGCGCAAAAACAGCTGCGCGAAATAGTCTACGCCGAACTCCCCGATGCGGGAACGGAGGTGCAACAAAACGAACCGTACGGCACGCTGGAATCGGTGAAAGCCGTTTCCGACTTAGTCGCCGCCGTAAGCGGAACCATCGAAGAAGTCAACTCGGAAGTTCAATCCAAACCCGAAGTTCTAAACGATGACCCTTACGTAAAAGGCTGGCTTCTAGTCGTCAAGCCTGCGAACCTGCAAGCAGAACTGGCTAATCTGATGGATTTTGACAAAGCGGTAGAATGGCACAAGAACCAAGGAAAATGAAGGAAGACCGATGGCTAAACGCATAATCGTTGTCGGAGCCAACGCCGCAGGCGTGGAAGCCGCATCCGCCGCCCGGAAAAAAGACCGCACAGCCGAAATCACCCTGATAACCCAAGAGAAAAACGCGGGGTATTCACGCTGTGGTCTGCCCTTCGTGATAGGCGGACAAATACCCGGCTTCAAAGACCTGACTGTTTATCCACCCGCCTACTTCCAAATGCTAAAGTTAAATCTGAAGACTGAGACAAAAGTCACCACCATAAACACGAAAGAGAAAACGGTCACCGCAGTTGACCAAGCAGGAGCCACGGAGTCACTGCAGTACGACAGCTTAGTAATCGCCACCGGCGCCGACGCCTTTCTGCCTCCGATTAAAGGGCATGAAAAGCAGGGCATACTGAGCCTCCGCAACCTGGAGGACGGGGAAAAAATTTTCCAAGCGGTCCAGAACGGAGCCAAATCTGCGGTCATCATGGGTGCTGGGTTGATTGGGCTGGAAACTGGTGTGGCTTTGATTGAACGTGGCTTAGAAGTAACTGTGGTTGAGATGTTGCCGCAGATTCTGCCTGCCATGCTTGATGCTGACATGGCGAAGCATGTTCAGGAGCACCTGCAGGAAAAGGGCATGTGCATCCTCACGGAGAAACGCGTGGAGGAGTTTCTCGGCGATGACAAGGTAACGGCGATTATGGCTGGCGGCGAAAAAATAGCGGCTGACATGTTCATTAGCGCTTTCGGGGTACGCGCGAACACCAAGCTAGCGGCTGATTCTGGAATAGCGCTCGGCGAAACCCGCGCGATAAAAACGAATGGTAGAATGGAAACTTCTGTACAAGACGTTTACGCTGCAGGGGACTGTGCAGAAGCGCCGAACATCATAACTCATAAGCCGATGTGCGCGCAGTTAGGCACCATCGCGGTCAGGCAAGGCAAAGTGGCAGGAACAAACGCTGGAGGAGGTTACGCCCTCTTTTCAGGCATATTAGCTTCCGCCGTAACCCGATTGTTCAGCATAGAAGCTGGGGTGACGGGCTTAACGGAGATAGCGGCGCAAAGAGCAAGAATCGAAGTGGTCACGGGTGCCATAAGCTCGAAGACGAAGGCTGACTACTACCCCAACGCGTTGCCCATAAAAGTCAAACTCGTCGTCGAAAAAGAGTCGCAGCGTATTATTGGCGCGCAGATAATCGGCGGCGAAGAAGTCACGCAACGCATAAACGCCCTGTCATTCGGCATTCAGAAAGGCATGACCGTGCGCGAACTTGCCAAAGCAGACACCGCTTACGCTCCTCCACTGTGCGAAACTTGGGAGCCAATGGTGCTCGCGGCAGAAATGGTTCTAATGAAACTACGCTAAAAACACTTTTTCCTTTTTTCTTTTACTGCTCAGCCGACACTCTCATCTTTTCAGAGATTTTCGGTATTCCCTTAGCCTGTGCATGTCGAAGTCTATGGTCATGACTGAGTCTTCAACGGCGTCGGTGGCTTCTTGCTCTATGCCCCATGGGGTGATGAAGGCGCTTCTTCCGCCTCGCGCGTTGCTACTGACGTTGCCCACTTTAACCACGTAGATGCCGTTGTCTGTGGCAATCTTCTCGGTGAGCGGGTGTCCCGTCACGTGCGGGTGCGTGCCCATAGCTGCGACTGGAAGGAAGACGAGTTCCGCGCCTAAGTCCACAACTGCTTTTATGGTGGGCGGGT
>CAZPND010000013.1:0-29810 GCA_964587975.1 uncultured Candidatus Bathyarchaeia archaeon | reverse complement strand
CTTGTCATGGTTGAAATTGCCCACAGGCACTTCAAGGGTGTGACAGGTAATATGCTGGGTGCTACAAACGAACTTACACGGATGGTTTCGTTAATCATTTTGGTGGCGGTCGGGTGGGTTTGACGGCGCTTGTCATGGCTGGAGGCAAAGGCACGCGTATGGTGCTTTCGGAAGAGAAGCCTCTGCTCAGCGTCGGCGGCAAACCAGTCATTGAACATGTTCTTGCGGCTTTGAAAAACGCCAAAAAAGTTAGTTCCATCGTGGTTGCGGTTAGCGATTACACGCCTAAAACCGCTCAGTTAATGAGCCAGCTTAAAGTTTCGGTTGTCAAAACTCCTGGGAAAGAATATGTTTCTGACATGGGATACGCTGTTAGAACTCTTGGGTTGCAAACCGTCTTGGCCATTGGGGCTGACTTTCCGCTGATAACCGCTGAAATCGTTGATGCTATCGTGGAGGGTTATGAACGAAGTGGAAAGCCTGCCTTGAGCGTGGTTGTCTCCATGGAAACAAAGGAGCAGCTGGGGTTAGGTGGAAAATATGGATTTGAATTTAACGGCAAGCGCGTGGTTCCAGCTGGAATAAACGTGATTGATGGGCGAAGGATTGATGAAAAGGAACTGGATGAGGAAATCTACGTTTCAGACAGAAAAGAAGTTGCCATGAACATCAACACCGTTCAAGAGTTAAGAATAGCTGAAAACCTTTTTCAAAAAACACTCAAAGCGTAGTCGTGCAAACAGCCATACCCCATCCCTTATAAAAGGTTAAAATCCGATTCTGGTACCTCTTCGGTTGATTGACTACTTTCTGTTCCTTGTTACCTTTCGGTTGATAATTAAAAAAAGTAAAATGGTTGAATGAATTAGACCATTATGGAGACAGAAGAGATATGAGCGAATCTGAAGATAATTGGGGCGAAAACGAATATTGTGACCCGCATGATGATGACCAGTACGCAAGAGACGATGACGACGACTGAGATACTGATTGGCCTGAAGATGCTGGGCCGCAAAGTGTTCCAGAGAGTGTTGAAGAACGGGAAGAACGTATTAAGGCCCAAAGAGAGAGAGTTTGTCGAAACTGCGAAAATTATGACCAACATTGCTCAATCTCCTTTTGTAAGCGTTTCTGGCAGTTCGGTGCTCCTCTTACGCTGCTTACCGAAGATGTATTAGAGAAAGAAGGAAGAGCAAAGAACTGCGAGTTCTACAAAAACAAGTACAAATAGACCCTCCTTTTTTCATAAATTAACTTCAGAAGAGTTTCCACCGAAAAGTAACACCTCTTTTCCAGCAGACATTTACCGAAGAGGTAACAGAACCTAAAATCCACCTCCTTTTAGCGACGAGAACGAGGTGTTCTATTCGCGCGTTTTGATTCTTAGATTGCAGGTGAAATGAGGAGGCTGTTGTTGAGTCTTCACAGTCACACGACTTTAAGTAAGTCGAGAATTTAATTACCTTGTAATTTGAGCGTTAGCAAGGCTGTCTAGAGCGATGCTGAGTTTGCTCAAAATTATGTCACTGCGAAAAATGGGTTATATCGATGCTTTTACAGAGAATTTCCAAAGAAAAGAAGAAGTGAAGATATACTGCTGCGAAAAATAGACCAGTCAGAACAAATTTTCTCAAACATGTTTTTATGAAACGGTGAGGCTAAAATATGTGAGGGGGACAATTTAAAATGGAGCTTGCTTTCAAACAATCAGTTAAAAAATGGGTTTCCCTCTCTGCTTTTCTGGGCTTCGCAGTTTTCTTGCTTTACCTTTATTTCTTCACGGACATTGTAGGTGTCGCATCGGTTATAGGAAGAACAAACCTGTTCGTTTACAGTTTGGCTTTTTTCTGTGTTTTAGCTGGCGTAGCTTTTAACGCGATGGCGTGGCATAGCTTGCTAAGCGCCCTCACGATTAAGGTCAACTACCGTTTGGTCTTCAACTTGAGTTGGGTTGGAATTTTCGTAGACGCCATTGTTCCAGGAGGTTGGTCTGGCGACGCGTTCAAGGCATATCTGCTCTCAAGGGACCCCGAGATAGATGGCGGCAGAACCGCGGCGTCAATCGTTATAAAGAACGTGCTTGAACTGTTGATAGTTATAAGCATGTCTTTTTTGGGATTGCTTCTTCTGGCGGTAAATTACACTTTAGACCCTGGAGTCTTAACCACGATTGGAACAATCATGGTTCTTTTGACTTTGCCTCTTATAGTAATCATCTACTTGAGCGTAAATTTAAACGCAACCAAGAAAATACTCAGAATTTTAAAACGTCTGTACTCGTTCGTACGGCGACGCCCGGCTAACATTGAAGCTTTCGAGAAAAGAATTGAGAAAACTCTGAATGATTATCATGATGGGATAGCTGGCTTAAAGGCCAATCCTAAAACTTTGTTCCGAGCAGCATTCTTTCAACTTATAGCTTGGAGTTTCGATATAATGGCGCTGTTCTTGATTTTTGTTTCCATCGGGTATGTCGTACCTGCCGATAAGGTCATAATCACCAACATTATCTCGGTGAACCTGCAAACTCAAGGTGTAGCCTTAGCGGGCTTTGCCCAAGTGGTTTCAAGTAGCGTGTACACGATTCTTGGAATCTCGCCCATTTTAAGCGCGGCGTCAACTGTGCTAGCAGGATTTGCATCATTCTGGTTTAAGGTGGTAATAGCTTTCTTTGCCTTTCAGTTTGTAGTGTTCTCCCGATGCGGCCCTCCTTTTTGTATACACTTTAGCGGTTTCAGAGGCAAAAACCGCAAGAAAGAACCGCTTTTGACCCCGAGCAGCAACGAGGAATAAGCGCGTTTGGTACGCCAAGTTTGATGCAAGTTCTAAAGAGCGTATAGCCTTCGCTTGGGTTTCCGCTTCGGATTAAATCTTATATTTACCACATGTTATCTAACTAACATGTGAGGGGAAAACATGAAACTTGTAACAGTGCTATTACCAGAAGCTTATCTTGAAGGGCTAGATGAACTTGTGAGAGCCAACATGTATCCAAGCAGAAGCTCAGTCATAAGATCAGCGGTCAGGGACCTGCTGAGGAAAGAGCTCTGGGAAAAACGCGGAAGATAAACTCTTCTTCACCCACAAATTTTTTGTCTAAACGCTTATCAAAAATGCTTAGTTGAAGCCCAGAGCTTTTTCGCCGTCTCACCAGGATTCTGTGCAAGAGTTAATCCTCGACCCACAATGAGGTATCGCGCGCCAGCTTTAAGCGCTGTTTCCGCGGCTCCGCCTTGCGCCCCGACCCCAGGCGAGTATATAGGCACGCTTTCTCCAAGTATTCCGTGGATTTCCGTTATTTTTTCGGGGTAAGTGGCGCCCACCACCACGCCGTCAGCATTCCACCTCAGCGCTTTTTTTGCGAATGAAACGTACTGCGCAGTTTTCGTGCCTGTTGCATCGTTGTAAACGGTCTGGCCATAGCCTTCGTTTGCCCCTTTATGGCTCATATAGGCTAGAAGTATCACGCCGCGCTGAAGTTTGCGGGCGACTTTGAAAATGGGTTCCAAGCCTTCTTCCCAGCCTACGAAAGGGTTAGCTATTAAAGCGTCAAAACCTGCGGCGTAGTAGTACTCAGCTATAACTTGGTTAGTTGCTCCGATATCGTTTGCTTTGCAGTCCATTATTGCAAGAAGCCCTTTTTCATGAATCTGCGCAACGAGCTTTTGCACGCCGTCGAATATGCCAAGAGGAAGAGACAAGTGATGGTTGATTTTCACCGCGCACACGTACGCGTTAACTGCCTCCAGAACGTGTTGGGCTTTGGCTAGAAGTTCTTCGCGTTTCTCTGGGTTGTGAAAAGGGAAATCAAGGGCTAGAATAATGCGGGATTCTTTTTTCTTTGCGGTTGCTTCCATTTTTGCTTTGAACGACATCTTCCAATCCCCGTTCTTATTTAGGTGTGGAACCCATAACCTTTACTGTTTCAACGGTCTCACGAGCCGAAATTTAATGCTATAATTATTGAAAATGTGGTTGTGTTACACGAAATTTAAATTTCCGACCTGCCATGTTTTTGACTGAGAATCGAGGAAACGGATTAGTCCTGTGAAATTCGCAAATGAAAGCTTAGGAGAAAAAATACATGAGCAAAACCTTGGCGGAGAAAGTTATCGCGCAGCACCTGGCTGAAGGAAAAATGGAGCCGGGTGAACAAATAGGTTTAAGGATAGACCACACTCTCACGCAGGATTCCACGGGAACCTTAGCTTACCTCGAGTTCGAAGCCATGGGCGTCCCCCAAGTCAAGACCAAACTAAGCCTAAGCTTCGTAGACCACAACATGCTGCAGAACGACTTCAGGAACGCAGACGACCACAGATACCTGCAAGATGCCGCAGCTAAATACGGCGTTGTTTTCTCGCGTCCCGGCAACGGCATATGCCACCAGATTCATCTGGAACGCTTCGCCAGACCCGGCTACACGCTGCTGGGAAGTGACAGCCACACGCCCACCGCAGGCGGCGTAGGCATGATCGCTATTGGCGCGGGAGGGCTTGATGTTGCGGCGGCTATGGCTGGAGAACCATTCTACTTACAGATGCCTCAGATTATGGGCGTACGCTTGGCGGGTGCGCTTTCGCCTTTCGTTTCGGCAAAAGACGTGATACTTGCGGTGCTGAGGAAGCTAAGCGTGAAAGGCGGGGTTAACAAGATTCTGGAGTACTTCGGCGGCGGCGTTAATGCGTTAAGCGTTCCGGAACGGGGAACGATTGCGAACATGGGAACAGAAACTGGGGCGACCACGTCTATTTTTCCTTCGGATGAGGTGACAAGAGCGTTTCTCAGAAGTCAAGGAAGAGAAAACCAGTGGATTGAGCTTAAGGCTGACGAGGGCGCGAGGTACAGTGAAGTGCTTGACGTAGACCTTGGGGAAGTTGAACCATTGATAGCGTTGCCTCACAGCCCAGACAACGTGAAAAACGTCAGCGACGTTGAAGGCACGCCTGTGGATCAGGTCTGCATCGGCAGCTGCACTAACTCTTCGCTTCGCGACCTGAAAACGGTTGCTGCGCTTTTGAAGGGCAAGAAAATCAGTGACCGCGTCAGCCTCACCATATCGCCAGGTTCACAACAGGTGTTGGAGAATCTAGCGGCAAGCGGCGAGCTTGTGAATCTTATCCGCGCCGGCGCCAGAATACTGGAGAATGCCTGTGGACCATGCATAGGAATTGGGCAAGCGCCTCAAACAGACGCGGTATCCATCAGGACTATTAACCGCAACTTCAAGGGCAGGTCAGGAACGCAGAGCGCTCAGGTTTATTTGGCGAGTCCAGAGACGGCTGTTGCCTCGGCTATTTATGGCGAAATAACGGACCCTCGAAAACTTGGGAGATATCCTGAGGTAACTCTGCCTGAAAACATCATAGTTGACGACGGCTTGTTCATCTTTCCAGGCAAGCCTTTCACGGGCGAGATCAGGCGAGGCCCAAACATAAAGCCGTTGCCCGACTTCCCTCCGATTCCGGATAGGCTCACGGGAGAAGTTTTGCTGAAGTTAGGCGATAACGTTTCAACCGATGACATCCTGCCTGGTGGCTCAGAAGTCATGTCGCTGCGAAGCAACATTCCTGAGATAAGCAAGCACACGTTCCGCTACGTTGACCCCAGCTTTGCGGATAGGGCTTTGAAGAAAGGTGGCGGGTTTATTGTTGGCGGAGAAAACTACGGTCAAGGCTCTTCACGGGAGCATGCCGCGTTGGCACCTAAGTATCTTGGTGTCAAAGCCGTCATCGCCAAGTCTTTCGCGAGGATTCATCTTGCTAACCTGGTGAATTTTGGGATTGCTCCGTTGACGTTTGTGGAGGCAAAGAATTACGCGGGTGTTGCGCAGGGCGACTTACTGGAGTTAGACGTTAAGGGGTTAAAGCGGAACCTTTGTGTGAAGAACGTCACAAAAGATGTGGAGATTCAGGTTGAGCTTGACCTCAGTGAACGTGAAAAAGGTTGGTTAAGGTCGGGTGGAAAGCTGGCTGCCATAAAAGCTAAACACGCGGTAAAGTAGAAGCGGTGCACGCTTGCGCTAAGCCAACAAGCGTTTTTCGGCGTAGCAGAAACTCTTAACAACCAAGCCGTTATTTAATTACCCTTGGAAAAGAGGTTTGTTCATGAGTTACAGGCCGCAAACGAGTTCACGCCGCAACACTGGTCGAGGACGCAAAAAACTGCATCATGAGAAATCGAAAGGCAAAGGACAGAAGCATCGTGCCGGCGGCAAATACCTGCTGGAGGAGAATGAGGCGCCAACCGTCGAGGAGGTTGTGGATAAAGTTCTCGGCAGACTGCACAGTCTTGGCGGTCAGACTTTTGCGTTTTCCCCTTTCAGCCAGTACTTTGATGATTGGCTGTTGAGCCTGAAAAGCGTTCTCTCCGAGTTTGAGTTGAACTCAGCCGTAAAAGTGGATGATGCTTTCGTGAAGGAGCGTTCAAAAGTAATCTCTGACGTGGAACGCAAGCTTGCTGAGAGGCGGCGCGCGGAAGCCGTTCTCTTAGAGACCACACAGAAGCTTGCAGACCAGAATCATCTTCTTGTGCAGATCGATGCGGAATATGCTGCTGCGACCCGTGAACTGGGTTCTAAAAGGAACGGGGAAATTAAACGCTTAACCCGCAAAGTTCATGACTTCGAAGAAGAGCTTGAAGAGACAAATCAGATGAAAACTAGCATTTTCAGTCCTTTCGCAAGAAGGGCTAAGTCGCAAAGAGTGGAGGAGGTAACTAAGAAACTGGATTCGGCGAAAAGCAAGCTTGAATCGGTCGTGAAGGCTTTTGAGGTTGACCAGGAAAAACTTCATGATGAGTATGAGGAGAGGAAACAAGCCGTCATTGAGCAGGTGTGGAAGCTGGAGAAGGAGATTGAGGGGTTGGAGACTGATAGGTCTGTGGAGGATAGGCGAGTAGCGTGTGAAGCTCTCGTCAACGCCGTGGAAGCGCTTATTAAAAGGGAAGGCTCAGCGGTTTCGTAAATTCAGCTTTATGCGTTGGAAAATAAACGTCCCCACATGACAAGAGCCGTAATTTTTCGATGACTGTTGAAATATAATTTTATGGAGTGCGGGGGGTGGGATTCGAACCCACGAACCTCTACAGGATAGGCGCCTCAGGCCTACGCCTTTGACCTGGCTTGGCAACCCCCGCTCAACCATGTTTTGGCGCGTGCGGATTGTTGGTGGCAAATAATAGAATCAGGCATCGTATTAAAAGGCTTTACTTCACTTGAAGTTGAGGCGTGGCACGGTTTTGTTTATAACTGTGGAAGACGGTATAGTTTCAGGTGGGCAACACGTTTTTTCACGTTGCCACCCGTGATTGTAACTAGTTGTAACTTGGTGAAAGCCATGAAAGAAATCTTTGATAATGTTTTGGAAACCATAGGAAAAACTCCCCTCATACGCTTAAACCGTCTAACTAGCGGCTTAAAAAGCACGGTTCTTGCCAAACAGGAGTCGCGCAACCCAGGCGGCAGCGTGAAAGACCGCATATGCTTCAGCATGATTGCGGAAGCGGAAAAGCAGGGCCTAATCAAACCCAGCACAGTCATCATTGAGCCTACCAGCGGCAACACTGGTATAGGCTTAGCCATGGTCTCCGCCGTGAAAGGCTACCATCTAATCCTCACCATGCCCGAAACCATGAGCGTCGAACGCCGCAACCTGCTGAAAGCTTACGGCGCCGAACTGGTTCTCACGCCTGGCGCGGAAGGCATGAAAGGTGCCATCCAAAAGGCTGAGGCGCTTGCCGCAAAAACGCCTAACAGTTTCTTGCCCCAGCAGTTCAGGAATCTGGCGAACCCGAAGGCGCATAAGGAAACAACTGGCCCCGAAATTTGGAACGCCACCGACGGGCAAGTTGACATTGTGGTGGCGGGCGTCGGAACAGGCGGCACCATCACCGGCATAGCAGAGTACATCAAACCGCTCAAGCCCGAGGTCAAGGCTGTGGCCGTGGAACCCGCGAATTCGCCAGTCATGAGCGGGGGCAAACCCGGGCCTCATAAGATTCAAGGTATAGGCGCAGGCTTCATTCCAGACGTGTTAAGGGTGGACCTTGTGGACGAGGTTGTTCAGGTTAAAGATGAGGATGCCATGCGGACTGCGCGGCTTCTGGCGCTTAAGGAAGGCTTGCTGGCGGGAATTTCCTCGGGTGCGGCGGTGTATGCGGCGTTAGAGGTTGCCAAGAGGCCTGAGAGCGAGGGTAAACTTTTGGTCGTTATCCTTCCAGATACTGGTGAACGGTACTTAAGCACGCCATTGTTCCAGCAGCAGGCGGCAACGGCGTAACTGGACGCGGTTCTCTTATATTCCACTTTTTCTTATTCTCTTTAAAGATGAAGAAGTGAGCGGAATGAAAAAGAGTACGCGACCAAAAGCTTCAGAGAAAAAAAGTGTTCAGGCTCCTGAGGAAAAGTACTTCTGGGATTCTGATAAAGTGTTGGATGCGTTGTTGAATAACAGCCAGAGAGTGGAGGAGAAGTGGCCTGAAACTGGTTTGCCTAAGCTTGTTGACGACATCATCGGTAACTATGGAGCCATCGGGGGTATGGATCATCTTGAAGGGAAGGATTTGCCTTCGAAAAAGGTGGTTATCGAGGTTCTTGAGGACCTGTTCACGGTTCTTTTTCCGGGATATTTGGGGAAAGAAGGAGTCACCAGTGCTAACATGAAGTATTTTCTCGGGAACCTTCTGACATCCGTTTACACTCGCCTCACGAACGAGGTGGACAAAAGCCTCAAGTACATTTGCCGAAAAATCACGGAGTGCCCTCATGATGTTTGCCGAACCAGGGCGCAGGTTGTGGTTAAAGAGCTTTTGGAGGAGATTCCTGAGATAAGGAGGGTGCTCAGCGGAGACATTGAAGCGGCTTACGGCGGAGACCCCGCGGCGGTAAGCACCGAAGATGTGATTCTCAGCTACCCCTGCGTTTTGGCGATAGCAACTTACAGGATTGCCCATGAACTATACCTGCGTGGGATACCTCTTATTCCTCGGATAATGAGCGAGCATGTGCATTCGTTGACCGGTATTGACATTCATCCGGGCGCGAAAATTGGCAAAAACTTCTTCATTGACCACGGTACAGGCGTAGTTATCGGGGAAACCACGGAGATCGGCGACAACGTGAAGCTTTATCAGGGCGTGACTCTTGGTGCTTTGAGTTTTCCGAAAGATGAAAAAGGGCAAATAATCAAAGGAAGAAAAAGGCATCCGACAATCGGAAACAACGTAGTGATCTATTCAGGCGCGACGCTTCTCGGCGCTAACGCGGTGGTCGGTGACAACGTAGTCATAGGCGGAAACGTGTGGGTCACCAGCCCAGTTGCTTCGGGCACGCAGATAACCATAGCTCGTCCTGAGCTGAAGTACAAAAAGGAAAAAGTGAAACGTTAAACGGCGCGCCAGTTTCAGAGGAGGCGGAAGTTCTCTTTCACCGTGGTTAATGCTACATGCGTGTTTGTTCGTTCGATGTAGGGCAAAGCCAGCAGTTGCTTGGTGAATTTTCCTAGGTCTTCGCGGGTCTTGAATTTTGCGATAATCACGGCGTCGGTCAAGCCGGTGACGTCGTAGACGCCGCACACGCTGGGGATTTTGGCTATTTCGTTTTCCATCTCAGTGAGCCTGCCCTTGGAGACGGTTATTTCCGTTACGACTGTGAGCGCGTAGCCGAGTTTTTCGTGGTCTATAATTACTGAGTATCCTTTTATGAGGCCGTCGTCTTCCATTTTTTTGATTCGTGAAAGCACGGTGCCAACGGAGACGCCTACGTTTTTGGCTATTTGTCTGCTTGAGAAGCGGGCGTCTTCTAAAAGGTTCTTTAAGATTTTTTTGTCGGTTTCGTTTAACTCCATAACAGTTGCCTCTTGCACGTTTTTCCAATCAAATCAGACTTTTCGAAACACGCTTCTGATAATCAATCGATTATATTTATATAAGTTTAGTTTTTCCTGTTGAAAATGGAATGAAGCAGCTTTGGCAAAAACAGAACCGGGGTCAGGCTATAAAAAACCAGGGCGTATTCAAGTTTGACAACAACCAGATAGCAATATTAAATTACTAGAGCAAGACCCAAAATAAGCGTGAGCCAACCAAAAATGCCGATTAAATATGACACCATACTGGTGCTGGACTTCGGGGGACAGTACTGCCACCTGATAGGCCGCAGAATCAGGGAACTCGGCGTCTACTCGGAAATCGTGCCGCAGGACATAACCCCAGACGAGATTAAGAAGCTAGACGAGAAACTCAACGTTAAAGGCTTGATTCTGTCGGGTGGACCCTCAAGCGTGTATGAGCCTGATGCGCCGAGGCTGAACCCGCGAATTCTGGAGTTGAATCTGCCGGTTTTAGGCTTGTGTTACGGGCATCAGCTTGTTGCTCAGCTCGTAAAGGGAAAAGTGGAGCCTGCAGCTTGCAAGGAGTACGGCATTGCCCATGTGGATATTGACAAGTCTGTGGGTGTGCTGGAAGGCTTAGGCGGAAAGGAGAAGGTTTGGATGAGCCACGGCGACACTGTTTTCTCGTTGCCCCCTGAGTTTGAGGTGTTGGCGCACACGGGAAGCTGCCCGGTCGCGGCGTTCAGGCATAAGACGAAGCCGATTTACGGGTTGCAGTGGCATCCTGAGGTTATTCACACGGAACACGGCGAGCGCATGCTCCGCAACTTCATCTTTGAAGTCTGCAGGTGCGAGGCGAACTGGCAGATGGGCGACATCATAGCGAAGATGGTTAACGAGTTAAAAGTGGAAGTGGGCGAAGGCAAAGCCATAATCGGCTTGAGTGGAGGCATAGACTCCAGCGTCGCCACGGCGCTTGCGGCGGAAGCGTTGAATGACAGACTCACCGCGGTTTTCGTGGACCACGGCTTCATGCGGGAAGGCGAACCCGAATCAATCAGAGATGCGTTTCAAAAATTCAAAATCAACCTCATAATTGCAAATGCGCAGGACAGGTTTATGCAGAAGCTGAAGGGCGTGGTTGACCCCGAGAAGAAGCGGAAGGTAATCGGAGAAGAATTCATACGAGTTTTCGAGGAAAAAGCCGAGGCGGCGGGCGCTGACTACCTGATTCAAGGCACGATTTACCCCGACCGCATTGAGTCAGGCTTCAGGAAGCACTCGGACAAGATAAAAAGCCACCACAACGTGGCTGGGCTGCCAGAGAAAATCAAGTTCAAAAAAATCTTAGAGCCGCTGCGCGACCTCTACAAAGACGAGGTACGAAAGGTCGCCAAGATGTTGGGGTTGCCCAAAGCCTTGGTTAACAGGCAGCCGTTCCCCGGACCGGGATTGGCAGTTAGGATTATCGGCGAGTTAACCGCGGAAAAAGTCCGAATCGCCAAGAGAGCAGACAAGATAGTGACGGATGAAATTGAGAAGAACGGTTTAGCGGAGCACTTGTGGCAGTACTTTGCGGTGTTAACGGACACCAAAGCCACGGGCGTGAAAGGGGACGCCAGAGCCTACGGGTACGTGGTCGCCGTCCGAGCCGCGGAAAGCCGCGAAGCCATGACCGCCAGCTTCGCCCAAATCCCCTACAACGTGCTCGAGACGATTTCCACGAGAATAACTAACGAGATACCGGAAGTCACGCGCGTGGTTTACGATGTTACGCACAAGCCACCCGCAACCATAGAATGGGAATAAACACTTAGAGCACATTTGCCGTCTATTTGGATCCTAATAGTTGTTCGTTGCAGAAACCTATAGAGGGGTCTATCCGCACAGGCGCTTTCCGCCTTTAAATAAGGGGGCATAGACAAAAAATCGCACGTCAGTCCAGCAAGAGCACACCCTGTAACTTTCCGTAACCAAAAGTTATCAATTTGTTTCTGCAGTAGGTTGACTGTGTTTCACCATAACTGTTTATATTAAAACCTGTAGATAATATTAGCTCTTAAGGTGACGTTAACTGAAGGCTTTGATTCTCGCAGGCGGATTCGCCACCAGACTAAGACCATTAAGCTGCACCCGACCCAAAACCCTTTTCCCCATAGTCAACAAGCCGCTTCTGCAGTGGATTTTTGAGCGCCTAAGCAAAAACAACATAGAAGAAGCAATACTCGCAGTTAACGGATTAACCGAGTTCTACATAAAAAAACAGCGCATCCCAAAAAACGGCTTACGCATAAAATACTCCATCGACCCACCCAAAACACCGCTCGGAACCGCAGGACCCGTAAAAAAAGCAGAAAAACTCCTAGGAAACTCAGAACCCTTCCTCGTCTTGAACGGCGACATATTCGAAGACGCTAACTACCGCGAAATCATAGAAAAACACCAGAAAACCCACGCCACAGCCACAATCGCCCTCTGCAAAGTCGAAGACCCAACCAGATACGGCGTAGCCGAAATGACAGCCGACAACCGCATAACGCGGTTCGTGGAGAAGCCAGCCAAAGGCGAAGCGCCAACCAACCTTATAAACGCAGGTATTTACGTTCTCAGCCCCGAAATCTTCACGCTAATCCCGAAAGGGAAAAAGGTTTCAATGGAACGCGAAATCTTCCCGAAGCTGGCGGAACAGGGAAAACTCTACGGACATGTCATCCATGGCTTATGGATTGACATCGGCAAACCCGATGAATACCTGCAAACAAACAAAATCATATTGGACAAACTCGTCAAAACCCAAAAACTCACAAGCCGAAAGTATGAAACAAAAACGCCCGTAGCACTTGACAAAGGCGTAACCATCGGCGAAAAATCCGTTATAGGACCATACGCAATCCTCGGAAAAAACGTCACCATCGGAAAAAACGTCCACATAAACGACACAGTCGTCTTTCCAGACGCAAAAATAGACGATAACGCCTCCATAAACGGGGCAATAATAGGCGAAAACGCCGAAATCGGGAAAAAAGTAAAAATCACCCAAGGCTGCATCATCGCAGACCAAGCAAAAATCAAAGACGCCATCTCACTCACGGATGGAACTGCGGTCTGCCCAGCCAAAGAAGTTACAGGAAACATATTAAAATCCAAAATCATCTGTTAAAAAGGAGAAACGCCATGACAGCAACCAAGCTTTTCGGAACAAACGGCATCCGCGGAACCGTCAACAAAGAACTAACACCTGAAAAAGCCATAAAAATCGCCTCAGCAACCGGAACCTTCTTCGGAAAAAAGAACCTGCTACTCGGATACGACGCCAGAACCAGTGGACCAATGCTCGCCAAAGCAGTCACCGCAGGATTAACAGCCACAGGATGCAACGTGTACTTGGCCGGAATGGCACCCACACCCGCACTGCAGTACGCCGTGAAAAACCACTGCATGGATGGCGCAGTAATAATTACCGCTTCGCACAATCCGCCTGAATACAACGGCATAAAAGTCATCTGGAACGACGGCATAGAAATCTCGCACCAGCAAGAGAAGGAAATAGAACGCATCTACTTCGAAGACAAACCCGTACTCGCGAACTGGGATAAACTAGGCGCAGAACACGATTTCACCGTGGCAAACGACGAGTACATCGAAGCAGTAAAGAAGCACGTGAACGTCTCCGAAATAGCACAAAAACACTACCACGTCGTTGTTGACGCAGCCAACAGCGTAGGCAGCCTAACAGCACCACAACTTCTACGCGAACTCGGCTGCAAAGTCACCACCATTAACGCCAACATCGACGGAACTTTCCCGGGAAGAATGCCCGAACCACGTCCAGAAAACCTAACGGAACTGGCAACAACCGTGAAAGCAGTCAAAGCGGACTTCGGCGTGGCATTCGACGGTGACGCTGACCGATCCATATTCGTTGGCGAGAACGGAGAAGTTTATTGGGGAGACAAAACTTTCGCGGTGATAGAAAAACACTTCTTGATGGAAAACCCGAACGCGAAGATTGTTACGCCAGTAAGTTCTTCAACCCTTGTCAAAGACGTTGCCGAAGCGTTCAAAGGCGAACTTGTGTGGACCAAAGTAGGCAGCGTAACGGTTTCACAAACCATGAAAGAAGTAGAAGCCAAGTTGGGTGGAGAAGAAAACGGCGGAGTTTTTTACGGTCCGCATCAGTCAGTTCGTGACGGCGCAATGACAACCGCGTTGATTTTGGGCATCATGGCTAAGACCGGTAAAAAGCTTTCAGAGCTTATTGCGGAGCAACCTCAGTATTTCCTTGAAAAAGGCAAAGTGGCGTGTCCAGAGGAAAAGAAGGAAAAGGTGCTTGAGAAACTGGTTGAACAGGTGAAAGGTGCAAACGTTAGCACAATTGACGGCGTGAAAATATGGTTTGAGGACAAAAGCGCCATTCTTGTGAGGCCGAGCGGAACAGAACCAGTTTACAGGTTGTATGCGGAAGCGAAAAGCCATGAAAAAGCATTAAAGCTAATAGCGGACTACAGTATAACGCTCGAAAAAATCCTCGCAGCTGTTTAACTGTCTAAGCGAGTTTGTGTTTAAAGGGAGAAATACTTGTTCATGTCTGCTGTCCTACACTTGAAACCCGAAGAAATCGATACAAAAGAGAAACGCGGAAAATACACTGTAAGCGTTATCGGCTGCAACCAAAAAGGAATTCTTTACGCCACTGCTTTCGCTGAAGCAGGGTTCAAAGTCATCTGCACGGACGCAGACCAAACATTGGTGAAACACTTGGCAAAAGGAAAAACCCTTTTCCATGACCGAGAGATAGAAGCCAAATTGAAAAGCTTTCTAAGAAGAGGACAACTAAGCGTCACAAACGAGTTAAAAAACGCGGTTTCCCAAAGCGCCGTAGTTGTTATGGCGTTTACCGCGAAAATGGACGCTCAGAAACAATCTGACTACTCAGAAGTGGAAAACGTCTGCAAGCAAGCGGGCGCAGCGCTTAATCAAGGTGCACTGTTTATTTACGGCGGCACAGCAGGCTTAGGCTTCACCGAAGGAGTAATCAAAGAAACTTTGGAGAACACGTCAGGACTCAGAGTTGGCGAAGACTTCGGTCTAGTTTACAATCCTATTCAATTTTCTGGTTCCGATTCCCAACCTTTTGAGTCAATTGCAAATCAGGAGTTAAAGGTTGCTGGAGTAGACAGAACCAGCTTGGAGTCAGCGGCAAATATTCTGGGCGCTATAACAAAAAAGGCTGTGAAACAGATTTTGGGTTTTAAAACTGCAGAAGCCGCTTTGCTTTTCACAATTGCCCAGAAAGATGCAAACTTGGCTTTAGCTAACGAGTTGGCGGTTTTCTGCGAAAGCGCAGGCATAGACTACTTTGAAACACTGAAGCTTATGGAAGCGGATGAACATGGTTTCGCGCCAACAGTTGAAGCAGAGGAGGATAATGGGAACGAAGCGTATCTGCTGCTTGAAAGCGCGGAGAACTTCAACGCCAAGCTCAGGCTTCCAGCGTTGGCTAGAAAAATAAACGAAGACATGATTCGGCATGCAGTTAATTTGGCATACGATGCGCTGCGAAGTTGCGGTAAGACCTTAAGAAGAGCCAGAGTTGCCGTGCTGGGTGCGGCTGAAGCAAAAACAACAACCATATTTGTTAAGATGCTGGAAAAAAAAGGCGCGAAAATAAGTCTCTATGACCCTTTGCTTCCCAAAAACGAGATAGCAAATATGACGCGCACGTTCAAAAGAAGCTTGAAAGATGCCGTGGAAGGCACAGACTGCATAGTTATATTGACTAAACAGGATCGGTTTAAGCGTTTAAACCTTAAGAAGCTGCGGGCTGTAATGAAAATGCCAGCGGCGATTGTTGACTTAACAGGGGTGATTGACCCTGAAAAGGTTGAGCGTAAAGGCTTTACATATCGTGGCATAGGAAGAGGGGTGGAAAAGAAATGAAAAAGCTGGGTGCGGCGGTAATAGGCACAGGATTTTGGGGAAAGAATCATGCTAGAGTTTATGGGGAACTTGATTCAACGGAGCTTGTGGCTGTTTGCGATGTGAATCGTGAGAGAGCAAAAGCTGTGGCTGACCAGTTCGGCGTGAAAGCTTACACGAGCAGTTCGCGGATGCTGAAGAATGAGGCGATAGAAGCGGTAAGCGTGTGTACGTGGTCAACGAAACTTGCCAAGGAAGCGCTTAAAGCGCTAAAGGCTGGAAGACATGTTTTGGTTGAAAAACCTATGGCTACGCATACGAGGCAGGCGGAAAAGCTTCTGGCGGTTGCTGAACAGAACGGTTTGCATCTGACGGTGGGTTTTTTGATGCGCTTCATCCCAGGATTGCAGCATATTCGAGAGGCGGTTGAAAACAAGAAACTTGGAGCGCTTGTTTGCGCTACTGCCAAGCGGGTTTCTCAGTGGCCTGAACGAATAGGCGATGTGGGGGTGGTTAAGGACACTGCGATTCATGACATAGACGTTATGCGGTTCATATCTGGCGAAGATCCGATTGCGGTTTACGCGAAAACAGGAAGTATGCGGCATACTTCGTTTGAAGATTACGCGCAGATAATGCTTACGTATGAGGATGGAAAGAGCGCGTTTATAGAATCTAATTGGATTACGCCGTATAAGACGCGAATTCTCACGGTGACGGGAAGCGAAGCGATAATGAGGCTTGATTATATAACGCAGGAGCTGTGGATTGAGGATGCGAAAGAAAACCTGCAACCGCGATTTCCGTGGAAGGAACCCTTGAAACTTGAGCTTCAGCACTTTGCGGATTGCGTTTTGGAAAAGAAGAAACCTGTGGTAACGGGGGTTGATGGTTTGAAAGCCTTGAAAATCGCTGAGGCTGCGTTGCAGTCTTCTTTGAAAAACAGGGCGATAAAACTGAAATAAAAGGGGTTAGCGCTTTAAGCTGAAGGGTTTGCCTTCGTAAACTACTTTTTCGGGTATGCTGGCTTTCCATTTTTTGAGAAACGGCAAATCCTCGTTTTCCTTGCGCAGTTCGTCAGGAAGCATTTCAGGGATTTCGTCGCGTATGGGGTACCAACGCAAACATTTGGGGCAGACAATTAAGCCTTCAACTATCTCGTCTTTCTCTTCGAAAACGTGAAGCTCAAGCGGGTGATACTTGTCTATCGGGCAAGCAAGTATGTCCATCAACTTCTTTTTCATTCCACATCACGCATAGACACATTCACTGATATGATTATTAAGATTTGTCAAGCCATTTGAAATGCACTGCAGTTATGGCAAAGTGTTAGGCTACAAGAATTGGTGCTCTAACGCGTGAAATTTCGTCTATACCCCCTCTATATATAGATTAAACCACAGCGTAAACCATTGAGCGCGTCTGGAGCTAACGGTCAATGGACAGGGAGATATGTCCAAGACCTGCAGAACCAAACTGCGGATAAAAATACGATGTTTCAATCACGCGATGCGCACATCAGCAACGAGTTGGAACCAGTTTGGACTAGTGCTTCTCACAACACGGACAAAAGGCACCTCGAAATCTACGCCCAGAGCGCCAAGGGCTTCCGCAACTTTCAGCTTTGCCTTCTCGCAGGGGCTTTCGGTTTTGGCGGCGTGTTCGAAACCGTAATAGTGTATCCAGCCTCCAGTCGTTTTGAGCGCGGAAACGGCTGAGGGCAAGTAGGCGAGGGCTTTTTCTGGCAAAGGCATTAGAACGCGATCTGCAACGTGCTGCAATCGGCTGTTGACGATTTCCTTTGAGTCGCCCAGTAGCGGATTTACTTTGGCGTAGACTCTGTTAAGCTTGATGTTCTCTTTCATAAATTGAATCGCCGTGGGATTCACGTCTATGGAAAACACCTTCGCCGCGCCTGAGTGTTTCGCTGTTATTATGGAGAAGCAACCGACGCCCGCGAACATATTGACAACAGTTTCGTTTGGTTTCACCATTCCAGCGATTCTCATTCTTTCGTGGGAAAGCCTGGGAGAAAAATAGCATCGCGCCACATCAACGGAGAATAAGCAGCCGAATTCCTTGTGAACGGTGTTTGTTTTGTTTTCGCCAGCCACATAAGTTAAGCGACGCAGCCTGAGATGCCCAGCCACTGGGCTTGTTTGAAGCAAAACCGTTTTCACGTTCCGATGGACGCTCATTATTGCCTTTGCGATGGTTTGAGCGTTCGCTGATGATGTGCTGGGCAACCTGAATATGGCGATGTCACCTACAACATCGAAGGAACTGTAAACTTTTCTCAGGTCTTGGGGAGAAAGTACGCTTGAAAGGGTTTCGCGTAGCCGTTTCTTCAAACTTCACCCTTCGTTAACTCGCAGAATATTGGAAACGTTTAAAAGCAAAATACTTTTCCTTTGTAGGACAGGTAGTTTCCATGGAAAACTCTGGAATTGTTTACGAGTGTATGAGATGTGGCGCAAGAGTCCCATCTGAAGAATTGGAACTCCGCGGCGGAGAAACAAAATGCATAATCTGCGGCTACAGGATCCTGAAAAAGGTAAAGCCGCCCGTAGTTAAACGTGTGCAAGCCAAATAAAAAGAGGTTGAGTTAACCTCACGCATTTAAGAGTTAAACGTTTGTTCCAATTTTTCCTTTAAAAGATTTCTCTGTCCCCGATCTTACGCAGCGCCTTTCCTCGTAACCTCACGGTTTGACCCATTACTTCTTCAGGTTCTTTTTCAATGGTCTTTCGCTTCACGGTTTCTCCGCAGACTCCTCGCGGCAACAGTCGCCTTCTAACACAGAGCGCATAGGTACAGTTTGCAACGTTACATATGTCTTCAGTCCATCTGCACCATACAGCGTCACGACGGTAGATAGTGGAGTTTTTAGCGCATTTGAAGAATTGACAGGTGGGAGAACAGTTTTTTGTTTGAGCCAATAGACACACCTCTATTGTTAATCATTAAAATTCAATGTTGCGATGCATTCCCAATGGTTTATTGTTTTAAGAACCCATATAAACTTTTTTATTTCATACTCATAATTACTCATTTTAACTTTCACTGCTGACAGCTTCGGCGTGTTTCCTTCTGTACACTTCAACAACGACAAACATGAGTATTGCCAGCAAAACAATGATGACAGTTGCAAGCACGCTTGCTTCAATCAGGAACGGACCTACGCGAACATACTTGGCCAGCTGAATCTGCACCGTTGTCGGTTCCTCAATCTGCATGGTAACTGCTTCATAAGAGCTCTCCATTCCTTTGGGGTAAGCGATGATTTGCATGTTGCCGCCGATCACGTTGCTGAACGTTGTGGTTCCATCGGTTTGCGTTGTGGCTGACCGCGCTTCCATCCCAGGCCCATGCAACATGACGTTTACGTCAGGGATCGGCTGATTGAAATAGTCAACAACAGCCACTGATACCTTAATGTTATAGAAGCTGCAGCGAATCTCGCTTTCAGTGTCGCTGAAAACCTCAATCACGGTTTCATTCAGCAAGATATTGTTGTCGGTGTAAACTCGGAGCCGGTACTTTCCGAAGGTGACTTCCAAAGTGACTTTCCCTGCGGCGTCCGTTGTGGCGCCATGGAACAAACCGCTTGTCACTTCAACTAGTTCGATGCGCGCGTTAGGAATCGCCACTGAATTGTAATCAAGGATAGTCAGGGTTAGAGTTCGACTGGGGCAAAGTATGGTTACCTCTGAGAGCGGCTGCACGGGCAAAGTGCTGACGGTGTTGTTTCCAGTGTTGAAAACTACGCCGTAAAGAGAAGCGTTAATGGTGTAGCTTATCCCAGGCAGAACCGAACTCAAAATAAACGTGCCAGAGAGACCTGTTTGGCCCGTGGCGTGCCCAGTTTGCGTGGCGCCGTTCCTTGTCACATACCGATAGGTGATGTCTAGATTGACAAAAGGAATTAAATTCCCATCTTTGTTCTGGACGGTTATTCTAAGGTTTGTTAACTCGCACGTTAAATCAAAAGAATTTTCTCCCGTCACAGTCACGTTTTTCCTGCCGACCTGCACATCATTCCAGAACGCGGTCAGCGTATGATTGCCCGTTTCAAGGTTCAAAGTAGCTACTCCATCATCTCCGCTTGAACCATTGGAAACAGCATTTGTCACCAAGTCAAGGGCTTCAACCATTATGTGAGGCGCCAAGTCACCAGCCAAGTTTAAGGTTCGAACCTTAACGGGATAACCTGGAACCGAGATGACCTGTGAGTCAGGCACCTCCTTAGTTGTGCCGTCGGGAGTTATGGTTATTTCGTAATCGCCAATTAACGCGTCTGAGGTAACTGTCCAGGATGAGGAGACCACGCCTTCGCTTGAGGCGGTTACAGTTTCAGAATGCAAAGAGGCGCCAGTTTTCGAGTATTCAATGGAGATTGTTGCGTTTTCGCCAGGTTGGTATCCGACGGCATGTATTGCTACGGATTGACCCCTGTGGTACGCGCTTTTATCAGTGAAACCCATGAAAAATTGATTTTCCGCTAACTGTTGAGTGAGATTTAAGTAAACATGGTATGTGCCAGTGTAATTTGTGTGCGAGCCTTCAGGCCCAAAAGTGGCGTCTGGATAAGTGACCTGCCCGCTTGCAATGGCTGTTTGGCTTGAGACGGAAAGTTGAATGGTCTTCGAAAAAGTTGCGTTCGCTGGTTCGGGAAGTTCGACCGTGACGTTCGCGTAATAGGTGCCGCTTGGTTGTGCACCAGTGAAAGTTACATTTAAAACAACGCTGTTTCCTTCCTGCAGTTGCGCGGGCGGAGCCGGTTCAACGGCTTCAACGTAGTAGGCTATGGTCACTGCGAACGCGTATGTGGCGTTAACGTTCTCGGTGACATCTCGCAGGATTATGGTGTAGTCTCCTCCAGAGACTTCGGGGATTGTGAAGTTGGCATTCACATAGTAGCCTTCTGAATTTTTGCTTACCACAAGGTTCTTGCCGAACCAAATTTCGTATGGACCATTTGTGGTGTCGATGGTTCCTTGAATGTTAACTTCTTGACCTACAACGCCCTGTTCTTGGGGAGACACCAAGATTACATTCACGCCTAGTTGACCTAGAACTATCGAAAGCGGCATAAACAGAAAGGCAGCGCTCATTAAGAGTAGAAGAATTATTGCGGCAGGTCGTTTTTTCACATGAACTTCTCCTGTGTTAGCTATACTTTTGGTTGTGATGGAAAATTACTATCAAGAGAGCATTTTAAACTTTGCCTTTAAGCAGGTCAACTCCTCAACGTTGGCGCGGATATGGTTGGAAAGGAGACCGTTTTATAAAACCGTTCCACTAGTCTATTCTAAAACAGAAAAGCTTGGACCTGAAAAATCTTGGAACAGCCTATTCCCCCTTCGCTACTGCAGGCGTTAAAGAAGCATAAGTATCATCGCGTAGGCAAACATTCAGCGGTTAAAAGGTGTAAATGGCTTTACGAGTCTATAATTCATGACCGCGCTTGCTACAAGCAGAAGTTTTACGGGATAAAATCACATCAATGTATTCAAATGTCGCCTTCACTTTTTTACTGCACGCAGCAATGCCTGTTTTGTTGGAGAGCCCAGAATGGAGACTTACAGATAAATTGGGACGAGATGAAACTGCCAAGTTGGGACGCACCCGAGGAAATTGTGCAAGGAAGCTTGAAGGCGCAGGCCAAAATTTTGAGCGGGTACAATGGGAATCCGAAGGCAAACTGGCAGAAGCTCACTGAAGCGTTGAGGCCTAGGCACGTGGCGATAAGTTTGACGGGTGAGCCGACCCTTTACGGGCCCATAGGTGAGTTGATCCGCGTTTTTCACAACAGGGGGTTTACCACGTTTCTTGTGTCTAACGGTACGGTGCCTTCTAAGCTTTCGGAGTTAAGCGAAGAGCCCACGCAGCTTTACGTCTCTGTCTGTGCTCCGAATGAAGCTGTGTTTAAACGTGTTTGTCGCCCTCAGGTTCCCAACGCTTGGGCGAAGTTGAATGAGACGCTGAGCCTGCTGCCGAGTTTCCGATGCCGCACCGTAATACGCATGACGCTGGTGAAGGGGCATAACATGGAAGAGGTTGACGGATACGCCGAACTTGTTGAAAAGGCTAATCCCACGTACATTGAAGCTAAGGCGTACATGCATGTTGGTTTTTCAAGTCTTCGTTTAGATTACGGGAGCATGCCTCAGCACAGAGAAATTCGTGAGTTTGCGGCGGGTTTGGCGGAGCGCACTGGATACTCGATTATAGACGAGTCAAGCGAGAGTCGGGTTGTATTGTTAAGCAAACGTTAAACGGTTACAAACTTTGAACCTTGTCGAGTAAACGCGTTATGTTAAGCAAACAATTCAATTTTCAGTTCTAATTTGACACTGTTAAAAAAATGATGATGGAAACCATGAAAGATAGTCTTAAATAGGTTTTCAGATAACCCTATTCTTGAACTAAGGATTTAATCTTATGGGTGGTGACTTATGGTTAGTGATGGAAGAGGGCGCTTGTTCAGGAGGAAAGACGGCAAATACCTGATTTACCTGCCGAAGGACCTGGCGGAAGACAGCATGTTCCCGTTCAAAGGAGCAGACAGCATATTTGTTAAAGTAAGCTTCAAACTTAAGGATGACAAGCTCCTGATCGAAAAATGGGTAGAGCCAGAACCAGAAACGGAAGAATAGACAACTGGAAAAGCCTATTTTAATCCAAAACCCATTTTTTAATAATAACACAGTTAATAGTTTCTTACGTTTTATAATTCAGAATGGTGAAAACTTGGGGAATTTGAAAACTATACTGAAAAAGGTGAAAGATGAGCTTACCCAAAAAGACAAGGTGCGAGAAGACGCTCATCAAAACATGCGAAAAGCCACAAGTCTTTCCAAGCAGTCGATACTTCTTATGCATCAAAAAAAGTATGAGAAAGCTGGAAAAATGACTGAAGCCGCAAAAGAGATCATCTCCAAACTTCAAGGTTCCGCGGAAGAATACCCGCAAATTATCTACAGCGGCATGTTTAGCGCAGCGCTTCAAGAGTACGCCGAGGCGAACATATTTCACGGATTAATCCAGGAAGCGCGGTTCGTAACGCCCGATGAGATCAACGTGCCCTCTATAGACTACGTTTTGGGTTTAGCGGATGTCATAGGGGAATATCGCCGTTTGGTTCTGGATGCGCTGCGTGAAGGCGATGCGGAGAAAGGTCAAGAGTACTTGACAATTATGGATGGAATATACATTGAGCTGATGGCTATGGATGAGGCGTATATGCTTGTTCCTGGGCTTAGAAGAAAATGCGATGTGGCACGAAGAATTATCGAAGCCACCCGCGGAGACGTCACTCAAGAAGTGCGGAGAAAGTCGCTGGAAAACTATCTGAAACAGTTTGAACATGCGCAGAGAAAAAAACGCCCGCCCAAAGGTTAACCATGCATCCTACGGTCGCGGTGCTACATAATTTTTCTGTTTCAAAAGCACATAAGGCGCAATCACGCTTATCGCAGAAAGTAATTGCCGAAGACCACTTGCCCAAAAAGATCCACCGCGTCGCGGGGGTTGACGTGGCGTATGCAGGCGATTTTGCGATAAGTGCCGCGGCAGTTTTGGATTATGATTCTCTTGAACTTTTGGAGCGGCAAACGGCAACAAGCAAAGTTAAGTTTCCGTACATTCCTACGTTGCTGTCATTCCGGGAAATTCCGCCGTCGATTGCATGCATCAAAAAGTTGAGGTTGCAGCCTGACGTTTTGCTTGCTGATGGTCAAGGCGTTGCGCACCCGTATGGATTCGGTTTTGCCAGTCATCTCGGTCTTGCATAGGGAAACCCACGATCGGAGTGGCAAAAAGCAGACTGGTCGGGGAGCCTAAGGCGATTGCAGGGCGGATATTTTTGGTTCGAAAAGACCAAGTTATCGGTGAAGTAGTGACGACAAGGGAGGGTGTAAAACCTGTTTATGTCAGCGTCGGCCACTTAATATCGCTTGAAACAGCTGTGAAAATCGTTAAGCGTTGCGTGCGCCACAGCAAAATCCCTGAACCGATTTTGATGGCTCACAAGATAGCCTCAGAAGAAAAAAGCAAACTGCAAGCCGCTACGCAGGGTAGGTGAAACCGCAAAACTTTATACTTTTCATCGCGGTGAAGAAGTCTGGACGGTGTTTAAAGTGGAAATCTCGTTTGAAGAATTCCAAAAACTCGATTTGCGCATAGGAAAAATTACAGAGGCAAACCAGATTCCGAACTCGAAAAACCTCATGAGACTCATGGTTGATTTTGGAACGGAACAAAGGCAAGCGGTCGCTGGGCTTCTGCGATGGTACCAGCCTGAGGACCTGGTTGGCAAAAAATGCGTTTTCATTCTTAACCTTCAAAAGCGCACGATGCTGGGTGTGGAATCGCAGTGCATGATATTGGCAGCTGAAGACGACGAAGGCAACGTTGTGGTGTTGCAACCGGAAAAGGACATAGTGGAAGGCAGCAAAATCAGCTAAGCAATCTGTCAATGCAGAAATGCCGTTATCTGCCCCGCTTTTGCTTTGTTTCCAACAATGTATTCAATCATTTCTTCGTCTAGGTCAAGCCACTTGGCGATGCCAACAGCCTTATGGACATCATTTTTGAAAATAATCCTGAGGAAAGGCAAAACTTCCGTTGGAGCACGAGCAACCGAGATGTGGAATTTGCGCTTGATTTTAAGGCCAATATTCTTTCGCAATGCCCGTTGAGCTTTAGACCTTGACAACATCATAATTCTGCTTGGAAACTTGAACGGGATCCAGCCTTGAACCGTGGAGTTTTGCCTAGCCATGGCCACGCCAGCTGTCATGTAATCTATCACGTAACGGATGAAGCCCCAATTCTGTGAAGCACGGATTCTGCCTCGATAGACATCAGCCATCGCAAGAGCGTCCATGGCTTGAGCCAAGTCATGGGGGTCAGTAAAATGAGCAGGGACATTCTCGTAAATCCACTCGAAAAGCATGTCTATATCCACGTCAGCCATGTCCACAGCCTGTTTCGCGCCATAAGATGTTCTGCCGTAAACAATCATCTTAAGCACGTTGAAAATTGATTCTTGCCGGTCACGGTAAGCTAGCCAAGAAACATCATCATATGTTAAGTGTTTTTTTCCTTGAGCCAAAGCCTGAAGGTCATTCACCGCAGAGCGCACGTCACCTCCGGACCGTTGAGCAATAAACTTCAACGCGTTCTCATCAGCTTGGATCCCTTCGCGCTCACAAATATACTGTAACCGTTTAGCTATGCTGCTCGAAATGGGGTTTTTGAAGTCTATAAGAAGACAATAAGTGCGAAGAGTTCGAAACCGCGTGTCATAAGCGTTGTTAGCAATCAAAATAACTGGGCAACGAGCGGTTTTAATGATGTTTGTGGTCGCTTTAACCCCGCCCTTGTCAGCGTTCCCCATCAACCCGTCCAGTTCGTCCAGCAACACGATTCTTTTTCCCCCAAACAAGGAACTGTATTGCGACGCTAATCCTGCAAAGCGGTTTATGGCGTCTTCTGTCCTGTAATCGCTGGCGTTTTTTTCAACAAGCTCCATGTGCAGGTCGTGAGCTAAAGTTTCAACGGTGACCGTTTTTCCGACGCCTGGCGAGCCATACAGGAAAGCGGCTCTTTTTTTGGGTACGCCCTTGTCCCAGGATTGGAGCCATTCGCTTAAAGTTTTGATGGCGCTTGGGTTCCCTACGATTTCAGTGGTGGATTTCGGTTTGTGCTTGACGGTCCATGCCGTGTACAAAAACTGCACCTAATTTGCCTTTTTTATTTCGCTGCCCTCTTCAACAAGCTTTGCTAGCAGGGCACTAAGTTGTACTTCCTCGTCTGAACCCTCTACAAGGCGGTAATCTATCTCGCCTGTGATGCCTGCTAACTTTATTTTCAAAGGCTCAGGAATCGCCATCTTAAAAATCTCCTTGTGAATCTGCCGAATTATATCAATTCCAGCTACGCCGTACTTTTGAATCATATCACGCAGTTGTTTCCTCGCCCCCAAAAAGTCGCCGCCAATGGCAGTGTTGAGCATTTTTTGCACATCCGCAGGGCTGGCCTTGCCAGTTACCGTATAAACCAGCTTAGCATCTACAGGCTTATTCATCGACGCCGCAGCCTGCAAAGTGTTTATGGCTCTCCTGAGGTCTCCGCCACAAACTTCAAAAATCGCCTCTAAACCGTCAGGCAACAACTGGACGCCTTCAGCTTCAGCGATATGCTTGATGTACTTGTCGTGCTCTTCTGGAGGCAGAAAAGTAAACCTGAACGGAGCACATCGGGACTGGATGGGCTCAATTATTTTGCCGCTGTAATTCGCGCACATTACAAACCGGCAAGTTTCGGTGTACCGTTCCATCGTGCGACGCAAAGCCTGCTGGGCATCAGAGGTCATGTTGTCTGCTTCATCCAAGATCAGGATTTTGAAGGGAATCTCGCCAATTGAGCGGGAACGCGCGAAAGTCTTCACGGTTTCCCTGACAACATTTATGCCGCGCTCGTCGCTGGCGTTTAACTCCATAAGGTGTTCACGGTAGCCTTCGCCGTAAAGGTCGCGAGCCAAACACAGGGCAGCTGTGGTTTTGCCCGTTCCAGGCGGCCCAGCGAATATGCAGTGAGGCACGTTTCTGGATTTGGCGAAGCTTTTTAAGCGTTCTACGATTGTTTTCTGGTCTACCATGCCGGCTAGGCTTTTCGGCCGGTATTTTTCAGCCCACATCTCAAAACTCAAAGGGTATCCTCCTCTCGTGTAACATTATTAACAAGGGCTAATAAATGGCGATGTTAATTACTATTTTGTTTTGGGCTGGTTTTCAGCCGTCGCTAAGGCGGTCAAACATTCAACAAGTATATAAGGCATAAGCGAAACCATTTACCAAAACCCTGTTTTTTTGAATGAACATTTATTTCACATGAAAACCATTTTTCGCATATGTATGATGGTAAATAAGGATATATACGAAAAATATACAGTTAGTTAAAAAACTTGAAAGGTGTTAAAATGAATTTTAGAAGACCGAACGCGGATGAATCAACAGGTACATTCAACCGATCAAGAGATGTCGCGCCCGTATCAGGCATCTGCTCAAGATGCATCGATGGATGCAGAGGCGGCTGCGAAATCTGGCTATCAACATTCAGAGGTCGTGAAGTCCTTTACCCTGGACCCTTCGGCGGGATGACCGCTGGAGCAGACAAAAACTACCCCGTGGATTATTCCCACCTGAACATTCAAGGCTACGCCCGAGGCGCAAAAGGCCTGCCCGAAGGCGTACAAGGAGGCCCAGATACTGCTCTTTTCCCGAAAGTGGACACTGAAACCGAGTACGGTTGGGACAAAAAAGTCAAGCTGCGAGTCCCCATATTCACTGGCGCACTCGGCTCCACGGAGATAGCGCGGAAGAACTGGGAGCACTTCGCCATAGGCGCTGCCATCGCAGGCATAACGCTTGTCTGCGGAGAAAACGTTTGCGGAATCGACCCAGCCCTCGAGTTGGACAGCAACGGCAAAATCACAAAGTCACCCGAGATGGACAGGCGTATCGAGGTTTACAGGAGCTTCTACGAAGGATACGGAGAACTCCTAGTCCAAATGAACGTAGAAGACACACGATTCGGTGTCGCCGAGTACGTTTCATCAAAGCATAACCTTGAAACAATCGAGTTGAAATGGGGTCAAGGCGCCAAATGCATAGGCGGAGAAATCAAAGTAAAAACCATAGAAAGAGCGCAGGAGCTCAAAAAAAGAGGCTACGTTGTCTCACCCGACCCCTCACTTCCCGAAACCCAAGCAGCCTTCAAAAAAGGAGCCTTAAAAGAGTTTGAGAGGCACTCGCGTCTGGGCTTCGTAACCAAAGAAGGCTTTCTGGAAGAAGTTGACCGTCTCCGAGGCTTAGGATTCAAACGGGTCACCCTGAAGACTGGGGCTTATTCCCCCTTAGAACTGGCTATGGCCCTAAGATACGGCGCTGAAGCAAAACTCGACTTGCTCACAATCGACGGCGCCCCAGGCGGCACAGGTATGAGTCCTTGGCCGATGATGAACGAGTGGGGAGTTCCAACGTTCTATCTGCAGTCGCTAACGTACAAGTACTGCGAGAAACTTACGAAAAAAGGCATAAAAGTTCCTGACATCGCAATGGCCGGCGGCTTCTCGTCAGAGGACGGCGTGTTCAAAGCGCTCGCCATGGGCAGCCCCTACGTTAAGGCAGTCTGCATGGGCAGAGGTTTGATGATACCGGGCATGGTTGGAAAGAACATAGGAAACTGGTTAGCTGAAGGCAATTTGCCCACCTCGGTTTCGAAGTACGGCAAAACCGCCAACGAAATCTTTGTTGCCTACGCGGAGCTTGAGGAGAAATTCGGTTCTAAGATGAAAGACATACCTTTGGGTGCCGTGGGCATCTACACATACTGTCAAAAATTCAAGGTTGGACTGCAGCAGCTGATGGCGGGAAGCAGAAACTTTAGGCTTTCAACCATATCGAGGAAGGACCTTATGGCGTTAACAGAGGAAGCATCGAAAATCTCAGGCATATCTTACGTGATGGACGCTTACAGCGACGAAGCAAACAAAGTCTTGGAAGAATAAAAAAACACCATCCCCTTTCTTTCGTGCCGACACAACTTTAGCCCAGTTACTTTTTGTATTTTAATACAATGTCTCCTACTTCGACATTAAGGTCTGATGTAAGTACGGGGCACTTTGCTATAAGCATAAAAAACAACCCGTTATGTTCACTTAAACCTTCGTAGTTGCCATGACCTTTAGAGATAATAAGGTCGTGTTTCTTTATCCAGCGCTTCACCGTTTTAGAACTTCTCTCAGGTCCTGTTCCTGCCTCAGCGTTACTCAGCATTAAAATTTCGACATTCGACAAGTCGCAAAGACATACGTATACTGCGTCCTCAAAAGTAGCATCGTTTATAATCGGACCGCCTTTTAAGACGAACCTGATTTTTTCAAAATTTTTAGCTTCGAGAAAAGTTTCTGCAAGCATTTTATCCAGAACTATTTCTCCAGTGCTGTCGGTGAAAAATAAAAGGTTTTCAGAAATGGTGTTGATAAGCCTTTGAGTAGCAGCCTTAACATTCCTAATAACGTTCATCATAAAGATGTTCTTAAACGTAAAAGCATAACCATTCGCGAGCAACCATTGTCATATAGCTTATAAGAAAAATAGAAAAAGATGTTTTGTGGCTTCAGGCTCTTAGCTAATCTTGCATAGGCTTCTTTTTATGCGTGCGTAGTGCGTTTTTGACCGTCTCTCCCACATTGGCGCCTGATTTGGCTGGAAGAAAGAGGATATTGTGGTTCTCCAAGATTTCAGATGCTCCAACGCCAAGTTCTTTAGCAAGCACTATTTCCACACCGTCATCAATTAACATTTTAATTGCGATGGGTCCAGCGCCATGTTTGTAGGGTATTGCGGGGTTCTCCATTACGCTTGTGCCGATTATTTTTTCGTCTTCAACATCAACTATAGTGAAAGCTCGGGCTCTACCGAAAACGTTTGATACTGTGTCCTCTAAGCCTTTCTTTCCGTCCGTTGCAACGGCGATCCTGTGCTTTACCATGAATTGTTCACTTTCCATGATTTTTAGTTTTTTTATGAGATCCGCATTCACGTTTCTGTTTTTTCGAGTTTTGCTTTTAATTCTTCGATTCGGGCTTTGATGTCGTCCATTTCTTTTTCGAGGTCTGCTTTCTCCGCCACTAATTCTTTTTGATAGTTTTCTAGGGCGGTAACTTCTTGTTCTGGAGCCTGTGGTTGCGTTACTGGCGGATATGTTTGCGGGTAAGTGGGTTGAACTACTACGGGTGGCGGGTACACGTACCAGCCTCTGCCGACGCCTCTACCCCAGCCTCTACCGAACCCTCGGCCGTAACCGCGACGTGGGTTCATGTATCCGGGAACTGGGTAGCCTGCGCAGTATCCTGCTGCTCTTCCTGTCATGGGTCCGGCGCCCCAGGGTCCTGTTCGGTCTCCTCTTGGCATGTTTTTCTTTCACCTCTATTATGTGTTTATGCACAATTTACATTTATTAGATAATGCACAAAAATATATAAGTATT
>CAZPND010000012.1:9200-30932 GCA_964587975.1 uncultured Candidatus Bathyarchaeia archaeon | reverse complement strand
CGCCAGTACACGACCGCTAAGACGGGCCACAGCAAAACCGTGAAGATTGTAGGCCACTCAAGAAGCATGCCAAGAGTAAGCAGCAGGAAACCGAGGTACTGTGGATGCCGCACGTACTTGTAGATGCCTGTTGTCACAAGCTTGCCTTCTTTTTCGCGTCGTGCCTTGTAGATTTGTCTCCAGCCGAACACTATCAAAAGTATTCCTGCAACGATGATTATTGTTGAGGCTGGGAAGATGATGTACGTGAAGATGAAGTAGAAAAGGTCTTGACCTAACAGTCCTGTCAGCAGGAATTCCAGTTGGAAAACTTCGCTGTAGCCGAAGATGCCCATGAAAACGTACATGGTTAAGGGGAAACCGTACATTTCAATGTACAACGCCACTATGAACGCGATGTAAACGCTTCCTGAAAGACGTGACAGCTTCTTTCGGTAAGGTATGAAGAATATGAATATTGAAAAGAACGCTATATTCACAATCACGAAAAACCAGTTAACCCAACCTTCAGGCTGACTCAGCAAAACGCCTCTTCCGCTGAGAAAAACGTACAGTACGGACAGGGAAACCGCTAAGGTGATGGCGATTATTACGTTTTTGAGGGTTCCCATTCTCCTGTTTTGCTCCTCTTTTTGAAAGCGCTGGCTTGCGCTGTCTCGAGTTACACTAGAATGGTGATCAACGGCAAAATATAATGGTTGCGCATTTCAACAGTTTTTTCTAACGGTTTTGGGTTTGCAGTTTTTGCTTGTTCTAAGCAACGTGAATGTGGGAAAGGGGACAAAAAAGTGTAGGGGATTTAGGAGATGAAACTGTTAGGCGGTTTTAGCTTGTTCTGGTTCTTTTTGCCGTGTTCGTTGCGAGTCCTGGAGGCAAGTCTGGAAAGTTGGCGCTGATTTTTTGTTCGGCGACTGTGGCTGCTTCGTCAAGGATTTTGGCTGCGTCCTCGTTGACTGAGTTGAAGTTGAGGTTGAGTCCTGAGCTTTGTCCTGCGTCGAACATTAAGCCGCTTAGCATGTTGCCGATGTCTCCGAGTTCGTTTTCTGCTTCGGGGATAACGCCTACGAGTCCTACGCTGACTGAGCGTAACACGCCTATGACTGGTCCAAGCGTGGCGACGATGTCTCCGAATTCCGTGACGGTTTGCAGTCTAAGCTGTACTTGGTCGAGCGCTAGTTTCGCGTTCATAACTAGTTTTTCCATTTTGCGGACTTCAGCTAGTTCGTTCGCGTAGATGTTGGCGTGGGCGCTGTCGTGTTTCTCGTAAGCGGCAACTATCTTGCTGAAAAGTGCCTTGTCTTTTTGGCTGAACCTTTCGTTGGCTTGGTCTAACCTGTGGATTTGCAGTTCTAAGCGTCTGACGGCTTGGTTCATGCGCGGCTTCAGCGGTGGAGGTGGAGTAACTGTTGAGCGGATGGCGTCTACGAAGGAGGTTTCGTCTCTTCTAGTTTCCCATTTTTTAGCAAAACGTTCAGACATGTTAATATCCTCACATGCAAGAGCGCTTGGAGCGTACTTATGGATTTTTAACATGCGCGAAACATGCAGGTATATACGTGGAGCGGCTAGGCACGCTTGAGCTACACTTTACCATCGAAGATTGCCTGAGTGAAGCGTGCATGAATAAACAGATATTTGGAGAATTAGCGTGACTTTTATGCTCGGAAAAGACATAGCCCCCCTTTAAATAGAAACTGCATCATCAAAAATGTTAGCTTTAAAACCCGTGGACTTAAGTTGGTTATAGGTTTTTCATAAAAGCGCATCGTTCTCGATTGCATAGCTTGTGGTAAAACCGCTCGCTGCAAGTTTATATACTACGTACATAAGCATCCATGATTAAGGGGCGAAAAAGAGTGAAAAAAGGCAATCTACTCATAATGTGCGTTATTCTTTTCTGCTTGATAATGCCTCTGGCAATCATGCCTTTCGGAGCCGCTTCATCAGGGTGGACCAAACTGTACGAAGTAGGCACGTACGACTTCTGCATACCCTACTCCGTGACTGAAACCGCGGACGGCGGCTACGCGGTAGCGGCTTTTGTGAGTGTTGGAAACCTTGTTTCTGGCCCTTCCGTATATGTAGAAAGGCAATCGGAACTTAGGCTAATCAAAATGGATCCTTCAGGAACTATCCAGTGGACCCAAACGTACGGGCCTGGATTCCAATTCTACTCAGTCGATTCAGGAGGTTACGAGGAGTATTCAATAGCCGTCAGTCAGCCGTACACCGTTATTCAGACCGGCGACGGCGGATACACCATAGGTGGCAACTCAAATCTTGGATTATGGCTAATCAAAACGGACTCTTCAGGGAGAATGCTGTGGAACATAACATATGGCGTTCGTCAGGATGGCTGGTTACCTTACTCCATGATTCAAACAAGGGATGGCGGATACGCCTTCGCAGGCTCCGTTGAAAACCTTGCAGAAGGCGGCAAGGACTTTAGCCTGCTTAAACTTGATGCTGGCGGGCAAGTGCAGTGGGAAAAAGCCTACAACAGCGGAGTCTACACGAGCTATGATGGAGAAATTAACCGCGATGATGAAGCATACTCTGTAATCCAAACCAGCGACGGCGGATACGCACTAGCGGGACGCTCGATGTACCGTTTAACGAACGGCGATTGGGCAACAGACTTTTGGCTTGTTAAAGTGGATTCCGCAGGAAAGGAACAGTGGGACCAGAAGTACGCGGAGCCGTACCTGTCTGTAGGTTTACATTACTTGGAGGACACGCATCGGGTGATACAAACCAGTGACGGGGGCTATGCGCTTGCTGGGTCTGAAGAGAAAAGCATGGATGATAACGATTTTTACTTAATCAAAGTTGACGCCTCAGGAAACGTGCAGTGGCGTAAAACTTACGGAGACAAATACGCCGACATGCCATGTGCACTTTTTCAGCTGAACGACGGAGGATTCGCGCTCGGCGGAACAATGACGGAGGCGGGGATAAGTGGTCCGATAAGCAGAGACTTTGCTCTTGTAAGAGTTGACTCGTCAGGGGCACTAATGTGGACGAAAACATACAACTCGAGAGTAAATGGGATGCTTAAAAGCCAAGATTTCGCGTATGACATCATTCGAACCAGCGACGGAAGCTATGTTATGGTCGGGACCACGGAAGCTGGTTGGGACGGGGGCCACATGTACGGTTTTATAGTCAAAACCGAAACCTTAGAGGAACCTCCGAAGCCCACACCCTCATCCAAGCTGAGTGATGTCTCGGGACAGCTGGAGATTCAGACGCCGGGACAGGACACCTGGACACCAGCAACCCAGGACACAACACTGGCGGCTGGAACAAAAATCAGAACAACAGCCGACAACGAAGCATCACTAACGTTAGCGGATGTGGCTACGCTGCAGTTGAAGCCTGATACCCTTATTGAAGTTCGAGCTAGAACTGAAAACGGAAGTAGTCTGAAACTCGTTAACGGAGAAGTCACAGTAACCGCGGATAATCTGACAGAAGGCGAGACTTTAGAGGTGGATATGTCTCAAGCGGTGGCTACAATCAAGGGAACTGTGTTCACGGTGTCTGAAACGGGAACTGAATCTAAGCTTACCGTTCAGGAAGGCGTTGTCGCTTTTACCTCTAAAGTCAACGGAACAACAGTGGATGTAGGTGCGGGCCAAAGCGTTACGGCAACGGCATCTGGTTTAGGCGAGATCAAAGAAGACGGGTCACTAACGAACTTTCCATCTTACATAATCATAGCTGTGGTCTCAGTTGCAGTCCTATCTGTCGTTGGAGTAGCCGTGTTTTTGGCTAAACGAAAATCCAAAGTTAAAGAATAAGCCCTTCCTTCGCACTCTTAGACCGCGGGTTTAGAGCTATTTAAGAACGCCGACCACGTACGCCAACAAACCGACAACAAACAGCAGCAAAACCCATTTCTTGATTTTTCGGGCGCTTTCCCGAGAATAATCCTTCAACAAAAGTACAGAAGACACGACCAGCCCAACATCAGTCACAAGCACAAGCGGGATAAACCAGAAAGAAACCAAATTCAGAAGCGGAGGAAAAGGCGTTAAAGCAACTGCAAAAACGTAAAAGACCGCAGCGGCTACGGCTGCACTTTTCTCGCCATAGCGTACTGCAAGCGTCTTAATGCCTTCCGCGTTGTCGCCTTTAACGTCTACTATGCCTTTGGTGATTTCCCGTCCCGTGTTGGAGAGGAAAGCCATCATGGTGAAAAGCACTACGCTCAACGGAACACTGCTGAGGACCGCTATGCTGCCGTAGATGAACGGGATAGCCACGCATGTGCTGACGAGGAAGTTGCCGGGCAAACCGCTGCGTTTTCCAACCGTGACGTACGCCACCACTACGACCCAGGAGATTATGGCAACCGCCAAACATAGGAGGCTCGTGAGGTAGGCGAAGACGAAGCCCGCCAGTGAGAGAACGAAAACGAAAGCCAAAGCTTGGTGTGTGCTTACGGTTCCGCTTGGAATGGGGCGGTTGGGCTCGTTTATGGCGTCAATTGCCCTGTCGTAGTAGTCGTTGATGGTCATGGAGGCGGCTGTCAGCATGAACCCTGTGACTAAGCCGTACACTACTCTCAGCCACTCGGCGTTGAAGAAATTGGGGTCTGCGAGAACCGCGCCGACAAACACTGCGAACCCCATCATTGCACAGTTGACTGGTCGCATCAGCCGTACGAAGCCGCTTAGTTTCCCCATGACCGTTCATACCTTGTTTTAAGGAAGCATTAGTTTCGACTCAGTTAATAAAATTCCCCTTTACAGCGCAAGACTTTGCATCCCGTTATCGGTCAGGCGCACAATTTTTAAGATAGAAGCAAAGAGTAGCAAGGGAAGCACGCATGGAAGAGAAGAAAACCTTTGCAGCCAAGTTCAAAGAGCAGGGACAGAAGCTCGTTAGGACGCTGTGGCTTGTCGCAGGCACAGTCTGCGTGGTGCTGGGCGCCGTCGGCATAGTGCTGCCTATCCTGCCAACCACGCCTTTTCTGTTAGCCGCCGCGGCCTGCTATTACAAAAGCTCTCCGCGGATGCACAGGTGGCTGCTGAACAACAAGTGGTTCGGCGAGTACATACGAAACTACACGGAAGGCAAGGGCTTGACGAAGAAAACCAAGGTCACCGCCTTAACCGTGCTGTGGGCTACAATAGGTTTTTCAACGGTTTTCATGCTATACCGCATCTTGCCAGCAACGCTAGTTCTGCCAATGCAGTTAATCATGGTAGCAGTGGCAATCGTAGTAAGCACGCACATTTTGAGGCTACCAACATTCAGAAAAACTAAAAAGAATGCTTCAACATAGAACGTGTGACCTTCACAGTGAAAATTGGTTTTCAGAGGTTTCGCAATGATTAGGATTAAAAGAATTTATGAGCAGGTTGCGGAAGAGGACGGCTTCAGAATCCTCGTTGATAGACTGTGGCCTAGAGGACTCAGCAAGGAAAAAGCCATGATTGATTTGTGGATGAAAGAGGTCGCGCCCAGCGGTGAATTGCGGAAGTGGTTTTCTCACGACCCAGCGAAGTGGGCGGAATTCAAAAAGAAGTACGGAAAGGAGTTGGTGGCAAAACAGCCGCTGCTAAAAGAGATTAGGCGGATGGAGAAAGAGAAGGGAACGGTGACGCTTCTTTATTCGGCACGAGACGTGGAACATAATAATGCTGTGGCTTTGAAGGCGGTTCTTGAAAAATAGAGCCACATGCGGGCGCATAAAATGGGGGTTGTTTTGAAAAGTTTAATACGTTCCGAAAAAGAACACATAGGTGAATGGTGAGGTCTTTTGAGTAACAATTACGCGCCTTTAGTGGGTGACAACTACAGCCCAGAAAGGATTCGAGTGATAATTCCCGTGGGTGGAAAAGCCACGCGCCTTCTGCCGCTTACAGCGGAAACCAGCAAAGCCGCCCTCCGACTGATAAACAGGCCGTTGGTGGAGTTCTCGCTTCTGTCGCTTGCCCGCCAGGGCGTGCGTAACATCATCTTCGGAGTGAAAGGCTACACGAACTACCGTGACCTGTACGACTATTTCGAATCAGGCTACGGCTTTTCAGTTCGGTACAACATCAAACCGCGAATTCACATAAAATACCAGCCTAACGTGGAAGACATAGGAAGTGCGGACTCCGCGAGAATAAACATGGAATACTACGAAATCAACAACCCGGTCTTCGCGGTGCAGGGCGACAACGTTTTCGAAATCAGCGTCAAAGACCTAATCAGGTTTCACAGGGAAACAGGCGCGTTAATGACCATAGTGCTGCGTGAAGTAGAGAACGTTGAAGGCTTAGGCATCGCCGACATCGACAACAACAGCCGCATCCGCCGCTTCGTAGAGAAGCCCCTGCCCAAAGATGCGCCCAGCAACCTCGCCAACACAGGCTTGTACGTGCTTTCACCCGAAATAAGGAAGGTGTTCAAGGAAAAAGGCGTCAAACAAATAATCCAGGAAAAACACAGGCTGGACTTCGGCTACGACTTCATCCCGTACTTGACGCAGACAGGCCGCCCAGTATACGGCTACACGCTGAAGGGCAACTGGTTTGACGTGGGCACCCCCAAAAACTACCTGGAAGCCATGAAGAAACTGCTCCACGGAGGCTTCAGCATGCTCACCGACTTCGGCGGAAGAATCAGCGACAAACAGCTCATCTGGGTCCAGGGAGAAAGCAACGATTCAGAACAGAGAAGAGAGGAGATTATTAAGAAAATCAGGCTGGGAAAAATAGAGATTGAAGGCGCCGTGCTCATAGGCAGACACTGCCAAATAGACGACGGCGTCAAAATCGCAAACTCCTGCATAGACAACTTCACCAGAATCGGCAAAGGCGCCATCATAGAAAACTCAGCCATCCTAGACCGCGTCATAATAGGCGAAAAAGCCGAAATCCGCGACAGCATCATCGGTAGACACGCCACCATTCACTCAAGCCTCAGAAAACAAACAAAGATAAACGAGATTTCAGTCATAGCTGACGACGTAACCCTAGACGAAGGCTGCACGTTAACAGCGACAAAGATTTACCCGCATCAACATGTGCGGGGAGAATTCGAACATCAAACCTTAATGTCAAGCTAAGCCTTAAACCACTTGAAAATCAGATACTTCGTTTTCTCCGCAGACACATCCGGCACAGCGATTATGAACCGTTTCCGCACCGTTGTTGCTAGGCGCCCCGCCTTAACAACCTCCGTGGCTGAAATTTCAGAACCCGCCTTCTTCACGGAAACCATGTACGGGGCGTGCTCCACTCCTGGACCGTACTTGTAAACCGCGAAGTCGCAGCCGAACTTTATGCCCGGCGTCACAATCAAGCCGCTGTCCCGCAGGTCTCGGTAAACCGCGTATTTCTCTTCAAACTCGTCGTATAGCTGCTTGATTTTCTGCCGCAGCTTCTTAAGCCCAACCTTACGCTTCGCTACGCCTTCGTAAATCGTTATTTTACCTGTTTCAAAAAGGTACAGGCCTTCCATCAAATCCAACAGCAGGGGAACCTTGAACTCTGGGATTTTCGGTTTCGGGATTCCAAGCGGTTTGCCGTAAAACCCTGCCTTGTACAGCTTTGAGCCTTCTGCCGCGTCCCAGACCACAAGGAAGTTTTCGATTAGTTCGACTTTGATTTTAGCCATGAAGGTTTCCGCGCTTAACATGTCACATTATGAAGGATAGTATGCGCGCCGTATCCGCAGCGTCCTCCGCCTTGTCCGCGGAGTTTTCCAGAAGTTGAAGAACATCCCGCATAAGCAGAAGGACGGGAAGGTCAAGTTTGCTGCTGAGAACCTTTATGGACAGTGCCCGGTAAATGTCGTCCACGTTTCTCTCGGCGATTTCAACGTCCTTGGCTTTCTCCAGTGTTTTCGTTGACCCATAATTCAGAACCATCATGGTTTCTCTGAGCTTAAGCACCGCATCAAGAACGGCATCGGAAAGCAGTACCAAATCTTTCTTTATGTCGCCTGGCACGTTCCAGTTGTGCTCCATTATCTCAATGAGATAATAGGCTATGCCTTCGGAAAAATCGGCTATCTCGCTTGACAGGTTTGTGAACCTCAAGTAGTCTTCCCTGCTGTTGAGTATGGCACCTATCTCAGCTAGCTCCTGGGAAACCATGCGTCTAGCCGCGATGACTTCCTCTTCACCTTTTCTTATTTCGCTGAAAAGCTGCCTAGCTGAGTCTTTGTCGCCTTTCGTGAAGTGGTCAACCATCTGAGGGATTTTTCTTGTTAAGTCTACAACTTTGCGTAAGTTATCTTGGCATGCGTTCAGGGCCCTGCGTTTTACGCGTTGTTCTGTTTCTGCTGGAAGTACCATCCTTGTTTTCCACCCATAAATGTCGCGGACTTGTCCAACATTAGTATTGCAAGTGTATTATAAAAGCTAATGACTCAAGCGGACACCGAAGCGCCTAAGTCCTTGAAATTTATTTTTTCTTGGAAGTACCTGTGCAACAACTCAGGCAAATCGGTGATTCTGGCTCTGACCTGCTGCCACGTGTCACGGTCACGAACTGTCACGGTGCCGTCTTTCAACGTTTCATAATCCACCGTCACGCCCAAAGGAACACCTGCTTCATCAGCGCGCGCGTACCTGCGACCTATGCTGCCTGTTTCATCCAGTTCTGCCACGATTCCTTCGTTCACGAGCTTCTGGTGCACTTCCCGCGTTTTTTCGGCTATGCCATCCTTGCTTACAAGCGGGTAAACGCCGACCTGCGTGGGCGCAATGGTTCGTGGGAAACTCATGACCACACGGTCATCCTTCACGCCGTAAGCGTACTCCAGCGCCACGTAGAAAAGCCTGTCACATCCGAAACTGGGTTCAACGACTTGCGGAATGAAGCGTTTGCCGCGGACCACACATTTTTGAAGGCTCACGTCCACGTGCTCGGGCAGAACCTTGTGGGCGCCAGCCATGTAAAACCCGTTTTCTTTGAGCGAAGCCGCAACCTCTTCGGCTGGCGCTTCCGCAAGCAACTCAGCGGCGTTAGAGGCTTCCTTCTTGAACGCGGGACCAAGCTTAGCCATAATCGGCTTCACGACAAGCTGCTCCTCTTCAATGGGTGTCGGGTATTCTTTGTAGACGCGGAGGTCTGCGCCGCTGGCTTTCATGTGGCTGCTCAGGTCGAAGTCGGTTCGGTGGGCGTGCCCTGAAACTTCGATCCAGCCCCAGCGGTCCACGTACACTTCTTGGTCGAAGCTTTGGCTGGCGTAATGAGCCTTTTCCCACTGGGTTTTTTCGATGAAACGCTGGTTTTCCGGAGGCACACCGATTTCCGCCAAGAGCGTTTTCGCCATGGCCATGAAGAACGCCTGCCACTCGGAGCGGATAAGCTTCTGCGCCACGGCGTCTTTAACGGTGACTTCGATGGTTTTTTCTGAGCATTTCAGCCGTTCAGGCGCCATGTACAGCCTCAGCGTCTCGTTTTCCACATCTTTCAGCATGCAGCAGTTAGGCTCTTCAGGGTCAAAGAAGAACTCCAAGTCAGCTATGGTGAATTCACGAAGGCGGATGAGTCCTTGTCTGGGCGAGATCTCGTTTCGTAAGGCATGACCAATCTGGATGACGCCGAAGGGCAGCTTTTCGCGTGCCGCTTGGTAGAGGCGGTTGAATTCAACGAATATGCCTTGGGCGGCTTCGGGTCTGCCGTAGCCCGTGGCACCTGAATAGGGTCCTATGGTGGTTTCGAACATGGTTAGGAATTGTTGGGGTGGTTTGAAGCCGCCGCCGCAGTCGGGGCAGGTGATGCCCTGCGCTTCAAGCGCGTGCTGGATTTCGTTCAGGGTCATTTTTTCGGTTTCTACGCAGCTTCTTTTGGCGTATTCCTCAATCAGGTGGTCGGCGCGGAAGCGTTTGTTGCATTCTACGCATTCGACCATGGGTTCTTTGAAGTGGTTAACGTGTCCTGAGGCTTCGAAGACCTTGCCTGGCGCGATAACTGAGGATTCGATTTCGAGGATGCCGAGTTTGGTGACGAAGAGTTCTCGGAGTTTACGCTCGATGTTCTGCTTCAGCCTTGCACCGAGGGGACCGTAGGTTACGAAGCCGCCTACGCCTCCGTAGATCTCGTATGACTGCCAGAAGAAGCCTCTGCGGCGGGCTAGCTCGTTAACTGCGGTGAACTTGTCGCATTTTGCCTCGTTGTTCAATTGTGCCAACTCGTTTTTAGGTTAGTGCGGCTACGGGATTAAAAGGTTACCATGACAGTACGGCAGTTAGCGCATGCTTTTGTGGGTTAAGGCTTTTTAGTGGCTTTTGCTTCAAGAACCGTGGTGAGTTAGCGTGAGTGGTCTTTGGCGTATTAGCGCGCATTTGGAGCATGCTGGAGAAGCGAGGAGGATTAATTACAGGGCGGACGGTGTCTCGGAGTATGCGTATCCGAGTTTGGGCACCGTGCTTTTTTGGTGTAAGGCTGCTTGTGTAGAGTTGCTTTCAGACTTGGAAAAGAAGCAAGCTGACGAGAAAGACGTGGAGTTTGTGAAAAGGGAAATCGAGTTTCTTGAGGGAACCCAGGCGGATTGGGAAGTTAAACACAAGAAATGGTGATTGGACCCGTTAAATCCTTGCAGGTGAAAGGCGGATTTACCGGTCGCCTCTTTTTGCTTTAGCTCTATTGCTTATTCGTCTTAGGTAAGTGCCGAAGCCGTGGTATTCGCCTTTTCTAGCCTTAGCCTCATTGCTTATGCGTTTGAGGTTGATGTCAACGCCTTCGTATTTGCCTTGATGTGCTTTTGCGATATCGCTGTCGCTCTTTAATTTTATTTCCATAATTGTTTTCCCAGCATTGGAATAGGATTCATGTGTTATAAAAGTTTGGTTAACATAATGAAATTTCTTTGTTGTTATCCTTTTTTAGCTGATGGGTCATGAGTGAGTTATGATTGATAGTTGCGGGGGCGTCTGGAAGGAGACTGGGAGAATTGAGTGATAAAAAGGTGGGGGGCTGGGTGTTTTAAGAGCTGCAGGTTCCGTTTACTTTAGTTTTGGAGCTTTCAGGTAGATGTGGAGCTGTCCTTTTTTCACCTTGAGCTTTATGTCTTTACCCACGCTTCCTATGGCGGACGTGGCTAACATGTTGCGTATTCCTGCCTTCTGGATACCTAAAGCGAGTTCGGCGGCATCCTTGGTTAGTGCGAGCTCAAGATGGGTGATTTTCCAGTTGGAGGGGTCGATTACGACTTCTTTCACTTCGCCTACGGTCATGTTTTCGCAGAGGACTTTCTTCCAGCGAACGTCTTTGTATTTTAATGCCATTTAAATCACACATTCCTTTTGTTCGGTGAGTAAATAAAAAAGTTATCATTGGCGCGGGCGTGGTTGAGTTTATTTTGTAAACATAAAATATTAATACGGATTAGTTGGAAAACTGATTCTGAATGAGGCGTTGCGTGAGCAATTAATTAAAAAAGGCAGGTTAGGGGTTTCAATATGAGGCAGGGTTTGGGTTCTGAACATCCGCTTTGCGACCGGGTTCAGCTTCTCATGGTACTCTTGTTCTTTGTGGCGTGGGGGTTGATTCTTTTGGTTTCTTCGTGTTTGGCTATTCCACGGTCGTTTTTGAAGCCGCTTCTTTTTCGCTTCTTTTCCGCTTCTTTTTGCGGGAACGGTGCTGGCTTTAGCCCTCAGCGTTTATCTTGTGTCGAAGTCTCATAAGGCGGTTTTAGAACAATCTCATAATCCGCCTGTGCTTGTGGATTCGGGCGTGTACGCGTGGGTCAGGCATCCAATGTACCTTGGAATCCTGCTGTTTTGTATAGCCTTCATATTCATCAGCGTCTCGCTTAGTTCAATCGTAATCTGGATCGGGTTTTTCGTCTTCTACGATAGTATGGCAACATATGAGGAAAAAAGCCTGATTGAGATACTGGGCGAACCTTACGTTGCGTATCAGAAGCGGGTTTCCAAGTGGCTTCCGGGAGTATTTTGAGGAATGACTGAGCTGCCTGAGAGAACCTTTACGTGGAAAGATCATGTGCCAGGCACAGTTTCAACTGTTCTTTTTATCTCTCAAATCATCGTTGGCGTTTATCTGCTGCCTGAGGTTTCGCAAATTCAGGTTTTGGCGTATGTTGGCGTGGCGCTTTACGCTTCTTCAGGTCTGATTCTTGGGGCGCTTCCGGTGTTTGAGTTTCGCAAAAAAGGCGGAGTGAAAAAGGGGCAAAGTTATGTTCACACCACTAAGGTTGTTGACACGGGGATTTACTCTGTTGTTCGTCATCCGCAGTATGTGACTTTTATAATGTGGGGGTTTTCGGGCATGCTGCTTTTCCAGCACTGGATCGTTGCCCTGCTGGGTGCGTCTATCATCCCGTTGACGTACATTGATTTATTCAGGGAAGATAAAGCCTGCGTGGAAAGGTTTGGAGCGGACTACAAAGCATACATGAAAAGGGTTCCGAGAGCAAACTTTTTACTAGGTGTCATACGGCGATGCAAAAAGTGAGAGAAGGGTTTGTGGAACTATTTTAATTAAGGTTTTCATTTAATATTACAGTGGGAAAGGAAAATGGCAGAACCTAAAGATTTGAGGAAGAACAATTCAGCTGCTATTAATAGTACATCTGATCAAATCGAAGGCAAGCCCATGCGTTCGCTAAACATAGCGAATATTATGACCTCTGAGGTTCTCACAATAAACCCTGAACGCACATTGCATGAGGCTGCCCAGCTGATGGGTGAGAAACACATTGGAAGCTTGATTGTGATGAAATATGACACGCCCGTCGGCATAATAACCGAAGGTGACCTGCTAAACGTTGTGACCAGCGGAATTCCGCTGCAAAGAGACTGGATTCGTAGCAGTCAACCAAAAAGTCGAGAAATTCATGTCTTTCCCACTTGTTAAGATTTGCGTCGAATACACTCTCAAAGATGCCGCTAGGATTATGATTGAAAAGAGAATACGGCGCCTTAGCGTCTGTGACTCAGGAAATCTTGTTGGAATCCTAACCACGTCAGATATGATCGGCAACCTGCCTCAGGTTCCCGAAACTATGAAGCCATGGTTTGAAGTTGATCACTTCATGAGCAAGCACGTAGTAACCGCTGATGAGAGAACACTTTTAGAAGACGTTGCAAAAATAATGGCTGAAAAACACGTAGGCAGCGTAATCGTGACCAGTCAAGGAGAACCGAGAGGAATTTTCACTGAAAGAGATATGCTCACAAAGTTTTTGGCACAAGACAAATCTTTGATTGAGGAGGTAGGCAGCGTATGCTCATCACCGCTTATTACCGCGCCTATAGGAATAAGCGCTCATGAAGCCGCGGAAATTATGGTTGGAAAACATATAAAGCGACTGCCCATCACCAAAGGCGATAAGCTGGTAGGGGTTTTTTCCGCGCGTGACCTGGTCGAGGCATACGCAAGAGGCTAAAGCATTTTAAGATATGCCGAACTTTACCTTAATCCCAAAACCCAAAATTAATTTTTAATAAGTTATTATGAGACCGAAGATGCTTGTGAAAAGAACAAAAAGCCTTGATTGACTATTTAGGCTCTACACCTCTTTGGCGAGAATCTAAGTGGACTTGACTTGTGTATGCTTTGGGTCCTGCACGATTAACCATAGACCCAAACCTGCAAGCGCAAAACCCACGAAAGTAACAAGGTGAAACCCTAGGTCAGGAGAAGAAACATGGATCATGTACAGAAGGTTGTACAGTTGAGAAGACAAAATAACGCCGCCCAAAGCAAAAACTATTATTCCAACTGCTGCTAGGCGAACCATAAGTTTTCACGAAAACCATGTATGCTAAGACCCGTTTATAGCTTTTATTCTTCTTAGTGCTGTCTAGATCCATTTAGTCACGGGGTCTTTTTTGTTCGGTCCGATGCTCTTGAAAGCCGTAGATAGGGCTTGGATTGGTTTTTGGATACCCGAGCAAGATAGGCCCGTATACTCCCTCGTCATCCTTGAGTTCGAGGGCTTTTACGACTTCAGGGTTGCCCTTGACCATTGCGCCGAATCCCACGTAGCAGCTTCCCAGACCCAGCGATTGGGCGGCTATCATCATGTTCTCGCAGGCGAGCGCGCAGCTTACAGGATTATTAGCTGGGCCTACGACGAAAATGATGACTGGTGCGTTGTAGTAGATTACGTCTTTGGGTTCGTCCATCGCATCGTAGATGCTTGTGGCCATTTTGTAGAGTTCGGGGGCGGTTTTTTTCATGCTTTCGGTGGCGTTTTTCCAGAATGGAAGCGTGGTTTGGAGGAGTTTTTGCTTGAATTCTGGGTTTTGGACGACGACGAACCGCCAGGGCTGAGCGCGTGTCATGGACGTGAAAGGTGCCTGATTGCCAGCTTCGATAACCGCGTTGATGATGTCTCGCGGGATGGGTTTTGACTCGTAGGCTCTGATGGATTGTCTGTTTTTTATGCTTCAATTACTGGATTCATAAATACGTTCACTTTCAGAACACTATGATCTATTGATTATATAAAATCTTGCAATTTTCGGTTGGTAAACACAAAATTATAACATAAAACTATACACGTTTAATGTAAAATTATTTATACGCATTAAAATGATAGGTCTTCAGGCGTTTTCAGTTAACGAGGAGAAACTGAGGGAGGTGAAAAGATGGACTGGGAAACAGTTAAAAACATGTTAGGCTGGAATTCACCCATTGGCGTAGACATATTTTTCGTATGCTCAGGAATCACCGTCTACCTCCTAACATTAGCTCTCCAGAACTTAGTGAACTTGTAAGGAGACTTGCCCTAATTTACCTTTTTTTAACACCATTTTTGACTAACCGCTGAAGTGCTGGCTAAGGGGTCCTAAATTACAGCATAACATCTCAAAAACGAGTATAACTTCAAAAAAAAAGAACACAAAAGCAAAGGGTTAAAGAGACAAGAATGGAGCGTTAGGCTGGCCCCAAAAATCTTCGTTCCAATCGTCTTACCCACTCAGGCGTTTTCCGCAAAGCCAAAAGTAGGGAACCTAATAAGCCAAAACCGATCGCGATTAGAATGGGCAACAATATATACACCATGATTGGTGCTCCCTCGGTAATGGCAACATAGGCGATGTAACTCCAAATTAAAAGGAACATGGAAGAAAAGGCTATGCCAACCAGCAAGAACCATCTTAACGTGGGCTGCAAGCTTGATTTCTGCGATGCCTCCGCGATTCTCGCATATTTCTCGTCTTCAGAAGACACCTCCCGCTTTATCAAGCTCAACTGGTTGAGTGCTTTTCTCCCGAAAGGCGTCAAAACGTAACGGCGCTCATCGTTCTTTCCTGTTAACCCCCCAAGTCGTTCAAGGTGATAATTCAACTTGCCCGTTGAGAGACCCAACTCCGTGACTAGTTCCGAGTAGGACACTCCTTCAGGTCGGGAACCAATAATCTTGAGTATGGTACCGCAAGCGCCTTGCAGCCTATTTAAAGGGGAGGGGGGCCAGCCGCAGAGCACGCCAGCCGCAGTGGTCTCGTGTCAGCTTAAACTATTCAAAGAGGGGCTATAGACTGCACCGAGCACTATCCTATTTCATGATTATTGTGTGGCTTTGGTGTTGGTAGCCGCATTTTGGGCAGACGTAGGTTCGCTCAGCTTGCAGGGTAAGCAACAGTTTCGCTTTAGCCTTGGCTTCGCTTTTCCTGCCTCCTTTTAGGACAAGTGGTGTTCCGCATCGAGGGCACTTGCATTTGCTGGGCATTTGTTTTTCACTTCTTTTTTGTGGTTTGCAGGGATGTTCATTTTCCCTTGGTTAAGCTCAACGTTGCAACCCCTATCACGATCAAGACCCCGCCCACAAACTGGTTAGCCGCAGTCGGCAAAGCCAAAATAACAAAGGAGAAAACCGCAGTCAAAAACGGCTCAATCGTGCGTATAGTTGCAGTTTTGGACACCGCGTAAACTTGCAAGGCTTTGAAAAACAAAACAAAGCTCAAAACGACACCTGTAACCGAGCCTAAAAACGCGTACACAAGCGTTACCGAAGGAAAAGCCGTCTCCAGCCTCCCTGTCAAAACCGCAAAGGCGAAGATAAACAGGAACATGAAAAAGGAGTTTCCGCCAGCCAAAGCCACAGGATTCACGTTCTTCACGAACGCTTTCGAAAGCGAATTCGCCGAGGCAAAAAGCAACGCCGGACCCAACAAAACCAGCGTACTCACCACCTCCAAAGACAGGTTACCATACGCCAAGACAAACACGCCGACCACAGCCAAGAAAATGCCCGCAGCCTCCAACCGCGTAAACCTTTCTTTGAAGAACAACGCGCCAAACAGAATGGTGAAAACCGCCGTGAACTGAACCAGAAAAGCCGCGTTCACAGGCCCATACAGAAAAATGCCGTAAGTGTACAACAGGGAACCCGCAGCCGAAAACAAACTCATCAAACCCACCCTACGCCAATTGCCAAAAATACTCCTGAAATACGCCCCCTTACGAAAAACGCCAAAAGCAACCACAAAACACAAACCAGCAAAAACCGTGAACAAAACATTCATCGTCTCAACATTCACAAAATCAAGAACCAACCGCACAAAAACAGGACTCAACCCAAACATCAAACTAGCTGAAACCGCAAACAAAACACCCCTCTGCCTATCCGCCAAGCCCACTCACACCCAAGCACCCAACAACCACAACAGTCTACCTTGAAGTTCAAGCTATATATAGAGGGGGTATAAGTTTTTTCACGCGCTAGAGTACACGCTTTTCACAGCATGCATGCCTCTGAAATAAAACAAAGAAAAGAACAGGGAAAAGAAAAGGTTCCGGCTTATTCTGCTTCAAAGAACTCTTCTGGCTTCGGCGGTGTCGGCGACAATCCTCTGCGTTCACGTATCTCTTTTATGATGTCGGCTTGCATCTGCTCAGGAACAGGTGCCCAACGGCTGAACTGCGTAGCCCAGAAAGCTCTGCCCTGCGTGCTGCTGCGCAACTCATCTGCGATTCCGAAGCTTTCCGACACAGGCATCTCAGCTTTGACAATCACCATTTCATCTTCATTGGTCATATCCAAAATCTTGCCGCGGCGCTTCTGCACCAACCCTATAACTGGACTGACGTAGTTGTTAGGAACCTTACACTCAAAGCTTATCAGAGGCTCCAAGAGTTTCGGGTCGCTCAGCAGGAACGCGCACCATATTGGACGCCAAGTCATAGGCAAAATCTGCGCAGGTCCACGGTGCACAGGATCTTCGTGAACCGTGATATCCTCCAAGTTAACTTTCAAACCGTAAGCAGGCTCCTTCGCCAAAACAGACGTGTGCACCGCTTCTCGGAAGCCCGATTTAACGTGGTCCAACACTTCCTCCACGTACTGCCTTCCCTTAATCCTGTTCACCAACAGGTTGTTTTCTTCAATAGCTATGACGCTCTTTGCATCGTCGGTTGACCAACCTAACGCCCTGAGGTTTTTCTGCCTTTCCTCCTTAGTCTGCATCTCGGAGATTTTATCTGATTTTATCGCCTCAATAACCTCATCAGACAACTTCTCCATAGTTATCCACAACTTGCTGTGCTTGTTTGGGCTTTTCCCCATAACTGGACGACCACGATAATCATGACTGATGGTTTCACGGTAAATCACGATGGGCTTGCTGAGCTTCGCCTTCAACCCTGCCTCCTGCATCCGATACGCCGTAATCTCAAGGTGCAACTCACCCATGCCGCTCAACAGGAACTCGCCGCTTTCCTTATTCATCGTAAAATGCAAGTTAGGGTCCTCAGTGGTCAACTTATGCATGACTTTGTCGAAAAGCGGAAGATCCTTAACGTCCTCAGGCTCCACCGCAACCGTAACCACAGGATCCGACACATACTTCAACCCTTCAAACGGATGCGTTTCCACACCGTCTTCCGCCACGGTTTCACCCACATGAAGTGACGGCAACCCTGAAATTGCAGCAATGTTTCCCGCAGGAACCTGATCTACGATTACCCTGTCGGTCGCCATGCTCATGTAAACCTGCTGAATCGTGCCTTTCTGATGACCGTTCACAAGCTGCACAACCTTACCTTTCTTCACCGAACCGCTGAAAACCCTGCCTATAGCCACGGTGCCGCTGTGCGGATCAACCTCAATCGTTGAAATACACATCAACAATGGACCATTCGGATCCACATTCGACATGCCCTTTCCAGTTTCGCTTTCCGGGTCACCTGGCCAAATTTGACGCTGCCTATACGGCTGCGCCTGCAAAGGATTAGGAAGCTGCTCACAAAACATGTCCAAAATCGGCTCAGGCAAAGGCGCCTTCTTGCTCAATTCATCAACCTTTTTACCCACATCTTCAGGCGCACCAGTGTAAGCGTCAATAATGTCAGCAAAAGAGATCCCTTTCGCCTTCATGTGCGGCAAGTTAAGCCCCCACTTGTGCAGGGCTGAACCGAAAGCTACACGCCCATCCTCAACTTTGACCTGCCAATCTTTCTTGTGTTCTTCTGGCGCGTACTTTTCTATAAGCGTGTTTATGCGCACGATGATTTTCGCGAACTTCCGTTGCACCTCTTCTGGAGTTAGTTTTATCTCTTTTATGAGCCTGTCAACCTTGTTGATGAACAAGATTGGTTTCACGCGTTCACGGAGCGCCTGCATCAGCACGGTTTCCGTCTGCGTCATGGGTCCTTCAACCGCATCCACAACCACCAACGCACCGTCAACCGCTCTGAGACTTCTGGTTACTGCACCACTGAAGTCGATGTGTCCTGGAGTGTCAATGAGGTTAATCAAGTAATCCTGACCATTGTAGGTGTGAGCTAAACTAACGTTTGACGCAAACACGGTCATCTGCCGTTTCTGCTCAAGATCCCAAGAGTCAAGGAAAAGTTTCTGTCCTGCCGTTTGCGTGCTGATTATGCCCGCTGCAGCTAAAAGGCTGTCTGAAAGGGTGGTTTTTCCGTGGTCTACGTGGGCGATTATGCTGGTGTTCCTGATGATTTCGGGGTTGTTCATCAGTTTGACGATTTCTTCGGTTTGCTTATACCTTGCCATGACTAAACATTCTCCATTCTGTCTAAACTGTTATTCAACCGTTTTTTTAGTGTGAAATGTGCTAACTTGGACATTTTCTGGTTCGCTCTCCAAAGAGGTAAGCTACATGGAAATAAAAACTGTCGCCTATTAAGTTTATGGCAACTGTTTGGGGAAATGGTTGCTTGAGAGTAACTTTGTTTTTGCCGTTAAAACTGGTGTATCTGCGACTGATGTGCGGTTTTGTCTATACCCCCTCTATCGTGCTTGTTGGTTGTGTTTTGAACGCTGTTCATTGTTCTGCCTGTTAATTGGGTTTTTCTCATGTCTTTTTCTGTCGTGGAAAGTCTTGAAAAGTCGCTGAAAGCCCAATTGTGCTTGTGTGTCGCGGTTTTTTTGTCATTGACGATAATGGACTGAGCGTAAAGTTATCCTTTTATCATTTAACGCATTGTTATGAACGCTGATTCCTGATTTACCGCTTTTTTTGGATCTTCTGAAATGCCATATGAAGAATAAGACCCCGTTTACAAAGAATAGCCATGGAAAGATCAGGCTGTTTATGTTTGCCGCGTTTAGGGCTGCCAAGATAGCAAGAGAGAACAGCGCAATGGTCCAAAGTATTATTCCCCCGAGAAGGTAATTCGGTTCTTTCGCCTTCAAAGTTGCCATAATCCATTGTTTGTACAGTTTTCCCGTATTTTCTGGAAGTTCCAGCAATAGTTGTGAAGATAGCTTGCCCTTTTCTGTGAGCGCATATTGTCCGTTTTCTCTTTTTGCAATAAGGTCGTCAAGAACTTTCAGATGGTAGTTCATTCGTCCAGTGTTATCAATTTCCAGTGTGTTCATCAAGTCTGTGTAGCTTAAGCTGCCTTTTTCGTTTAACAAGAGTACAATTCTTCTTCGAGTTTCATCTTTCAGAACTTTGTGCAGCGAGGCAAACCCATTGGTCATGGTATATACCGAGGCATTAGGGGATTTTAGGGTTTTTGATTAAAACTTTTATCAAATCGTTTTCATCCTGAGAAGCAGGTTTTTCTCGCCGATTGGTTTAAATTCGACTTCAGGTACCTTCAAAAAACGCTGTAACGACAATACTTCAGTAAATAGAGGAAACCGCAAAATTTTGGCAGTGGTTACTTGGAAAAAGCTGCTTCTATGCGTCTCAAAGAGGTCTTCGACGCCTTAGATGCGTCACCTAAAGGCTTAACCACTGAAGAGGCTGAAAATCGCCTCAAAAAGTATGGTTTCAACACGCTGATTGAAAAGAAAAACCGGCGCTTCACGTACAAGCTTCTGTCTCACTTCAAAGACCTATTTGGCATACTGCTGCTTTTCGCCAGCGTACTCTCAGCAATCAGCGGACTATGGCAGCTAAGCCTAATAATCCTCGGAGTTGTGCTGCTTAACATTTTCGTCAGCCTCTTTCAAGAATCACGCGCCGAAAAAGCCATGCAAACCCTGAAGAATTGGATGCCTGAATATGCCAAAGTTATCCGCGACGGCGACCTCCAAAAAGTGCTGGTTAGAAAAATAGTTCCCGGTGACATCATAGTTTTGGAGGCAGGTGACCGCGTTCCAGCAGACGCACGTTTGATCACAGCCTTCGACTTATGGACAAACAATGTTCCTTTGACAGGAGAATCTGAACCGCAACCGAGAACTGCAAAGCCCACGAAGATGGTTGATAAGGCGTATTTGGATTCGCCTAACCTCGTGTTCATGAGTACTAGCGTGGCTAAGGGCAGAGGAAAAGCTGTTGTTTTAGCCACAGGCATGAACACGCAGTTTGGGAAGATAGCTGACCTTACTCAGACGATACATGAAGAGCCGAGTCCTCTTCAAAGGGAAATCGGCAACATGGCAAAGTACGACTTCATCATAGCTGTTGTCGTGGGAAGCGTTTTTTTCTTAACCAGCCTGATTTGGCTCAACTTGGATTTTTACAGCAGCATCCTTTTCATGATTGGTGTTATGGTTGCATGTGTTCCGGAAGGACTGCAAGTTACGGTTTCAAGTGCGTTAGCCATAAACGTTCTGAAAATGGTAAAGCAGAATGTTCTCGTTAAACGCTTGTCTGCGGTCCAAACTTTGGGCAGCGTCACCGTAATATGCACCGACAAGACGGGAACGATCACCAAGGGCGAAATGACCGTTAAAAAATTATGGGTTAAAGACTGCGTTATTGAAGTTTCAGGCATAGGCTACAGTCCACAAGGCGATTTCACTCTACACGGGAAAGCGCTAAAAAAAGAGGACGCCGTCGCGGTTGAAAAACTTCTTGAAATCGCTGCTCTCTGCAACGGCGCCAAAATTGAACCGCCTTCAGACAAGAACGCTGCTTGGAGCGTGATTGGAGACCCAACTGATGGAGCATTAACCGTTGCAGCCCTCAAATACGGAATCAACGTTAAGAACCGTCTCGTTGAAAAACCCGTAATCCACATTAGACCTTTCGATTTTTCAAGGAAACGAATGACCACGGTTCACAAACTTAACGGCGACGTGCTAATATACACGAAAGGTGCGCCCAGAAACATCTTATCCGTTTGCAACAAGATCCTCGTAAACGACAAGATTGAAGAGTTTACGCGTAAGAACTTGCGGTCTGCAGAAGCAAAAATCCGCGCGTTCGCCAACGAGGGTTTACGTGTCATTGCAGTAGCGTATAAGAAACTGCCTAAAGACGAGTATTCAAAAGACACGGAAGTTGAAAAAGACATGGTGTTCGTGGGCTTAGCCGCCATGCGTGATCCTCCAAGGCTTGAGGTAAAAGAAGCAGTGGCAAAGGCGAAGCAGGCAGGAATAAAA
>CAZPND010000012.1:0-9190 GCA_964587975.1 uncultured Candidatus Bathyarchaeia archaeon | reverse complement strand
AAAACGGTGATAATCACTGGCGATTACGGTCCAACAGCTCAGGTTGTAGCCCGTGAAGTCGGCATCGTGGACGCGGAATGCTGTAACATCGTGCGTGGCGTAGATTTGGACGCGTTGGATGACCAAGCAATTGTAAACGCGGTGGAAAGGGGCAACGTGATTTTCGCTCGGGTTTCTCCAGAACAGAAACTCCGCATCGTTAAGGTGGTGAAGGAAAGCGGCGAAGTCGTGGCGGTCACTGGAGACGGCGCAAATGATGCTCCATCGTTGAAGGAAGCAGATATCGGCGTGGCAATGGGTGCTTCTGGAACTGATGTGGCGCGTGAAGCAGCAGACATCGTTTTGCTCGATGACAGTTTCGAGTCGATAGTTAAAGCTGTGGAGTCTGGTCGAGCAATTTATGAGAACATACGAAAGTTTATCGTGTACGTTTTCTCGCACAACTGGGCTGAACTCATTCCTTACATGCTTTACGCTCTGCTGGGGATTCCATTGCCTTTGCTGGTGGTTCAAGTTTTAGCCATAGACCTAGCCATAGACGTAATTCCCTCGCTGGCTCTCAGCCGTGAACCCCCCGAATCAGGAATCATGCAAGAACCGCCTAGAAGCCTCAAAGAGAGACTGTTCACCAGCAAAGTTTTCTTCCGTTCCTTCTACATCGGCGTTATCATAGCCGTTGGAGCCATGTACGGCTGCTTAAGCACGTGGATGGCTGGTGGCTGGCATCTTGGAACCGCGTTGCCGTCGGACAGTGTAGTTTACATTAAGGGCGTTACGATGACTTTTGCAGGCATAGTTGTGGCTCAAGTGGGCAACGTCATCGCTTGCAGAACCAGCAAAGTATCCGCCTTCAAAGCGAAACTTTCAACAAACAAATGGATAATATTTGGCATTGCAGCGCAGCTTTCTATTTTGGCCTTCTTGATTTACGTTCCCTTTGTGCAATCTTTCTTCGGGACAACCGCTCTTGGTGTTTGGGACTGGGCGTTTCTGGCTTCACTTGCGTTAATTGTGATTTTTGCCGAGGAAATCCGAAAATTCTTCGTGAGAAACTTCTCTAAAACGTCTGGAAACTGAACTGCGCTGGACTAGACTTTCCTAATAGACGGAATGATTATGAAGTTAATACCTACTTCGCAAAAACCAAGCCGTATCAGCGACGAAAGGTTCTTAAACCATCGGGCATTCATCTAAACGGCAACAAAAAAGCCGTAGGCAACGCCTAGGTTTAAGTATTAGCTCTTCTCATTTTAGGGAAAAGGGCTGTATTAACTGAAAAAGTTAAAATAGTTGGATGAAGAGGTGAAAAGTATGGAAAACGTTTACGCCGCGATGCTCCTTCACAAAGCAGGGAAAGAAATTAACGAGGAAACCGTAACAAGCGTTTTGAAAGCGGCAGGAATAACCGTTGACGCAGTACAAGTTAAAGCTCTTGTAGCTTCCTTAAGCGAAGTCGACATTGATGAGGCGATCAAAGCCGCGCCGACAATGATGGCTGCAGCGCCTGCACCCGCAGCTGCGCCAGCCGCAGAGGAAAAGCCGAAAGAAGAAAAGAAGAAGAAAGCTGAAGATGAAAAAGCCAAAGAAGATGCTGCGCTCGAAGGTTTAGGTGCCCTGTTCGGCTAAAAAACCAAACTCCTATTTTTGATTTATTTCCCTTATCTCTTGCTGTTTTTTGCTTCTTTCACTTAAAATTTTCCAAGCCGCCACAGGAAGCCATCCCAAAATAATCATTAACGTACCTGGAAAACCGCCTATTTGATGGTGCAATATTGGTTCTAAAGCAGCGACGATTTCAGGTATGAACGCTTCAAAAATTCCAAAAGAAAGAGTCATCGCCACCACCGAGATGTACCCCGTTTTTTTGCCAAATTTCTTGAAAGTTTGAAGAGCAAGAATTCCAGCGAAAAAGAAGTCACCCAACCCAAGACCTCTAAAAAGAACCTCGCCGCTTGCTGAAAAAACAAAAGGCACATTTGGCAATTGAACCAGAACTGGAAGACCTAAACCGGTGAACTGTTGGGCCGCCACAACCATGCTGCCGGTGCCCAAAACCAGAATTATGTCCACTATGGTGAGGAGCACCGCGAAAACCAGCACGGTTTTCCACGTGAACAACGACGCAAGATACAGAATTATCAAAACGGCAAAGGTTAAGGCAAAAATATCCAGCAGAACTGGAGCCCAAACAGGCACTCCATTATACGCCACGTTGAAAAACACGAACAGCAACACGAATAATGCTGCCGGCTGAACCGCTACGTACCAGCGCCCTTTTGCATCAGGTTTTTTCGCGTCAACTAATATTGCAGCGAAGGCAAACGCCGCCAAACCATAAAACGCTAACGCCCTGTAAAGCACAAAGCCGTCGGCAAAAGGCTCCAGCAAAGCCAGGGTTCCCGCAAGCAAACCGGCAATTCCGACCCCGAAAGAAAACAGCTGCGACCTTCTTGTTTTCAAGCCCGAAAAAAGGTACGAAAACGTGAATAGAAGCAGTGAATACGAGAAGACGAACACAAGCACGATTATGCTTTGAAAAATCTGCCCTGGATACAATAGTGAAATGTAAGCGATAACCGAGATTGCCACCACAATCATAGCCACAAGCAGTATAACGTCTCGTGTGCGAAGCTCCCTTTCCTCAAAAGTTGTTTTCAACTTCTCTTCGGTTCGCTCGTTCAAAAGCAAAGCAGCCATCGAGACGGCAAATAACGCAAGCGGCATCGCAATGTCAAGGGTGACCATGAACAGCACATCGTTAAACGGACATTTATTTCTTTATCCTGAAACCCCTTTTAAAACAGTTTACCCGCGAAATTGCACGTTGAAAACGGCTAACGTCGCAAGAAGCGCTTCTTCCGTTCTAACCGTCTCTGTTCCCTGCCTAGGAACCGTGTTCACCACAAAATCCACAACATCATCAAGGTTGTCGCCTTCATCTCTGACGATTTCATGCAGTCCACGTGCCGGCGCACCAAACGCCACAAGCACACGGTGAGATTTTTTCCATTCTTCACCTATTTCTCCAGCTACATCCATGAAATCGGCGCCAAGCTTAGACGTTGCTATTGTCAAATCGAATTTTCCGCTTTCGACAAGCTTTCCAAAAGAATGGTTCTCCACGGTAACCGTGTATCCCCAGTAAGACGGAATTTCGTCTCGGCTTGCCGTTTGAACTTCAACGCGTTCGCCAACATTAACTATCTGCAGCGTCAGCCGTTTGCCTAAAGCCCAGCTGGTTTCTCGCATGAGCGCGGGGTTTTCAACGCCGATGTCTACAAGCAGGCCTTCTTTGGCTCTTGATAAAGTGACGCCTTCGCGGTATTCGCCGACTTTCAGTTTTTCGGCTTTCCTGTTCAGAGGGTGATGTGGGGTTCGCAGCGGCGGCAAAATTCCCGCGAACTGCAATTTGGGGTCAAGTTTGAAAAGGCGTTTTCGAAGGTACTGGGGGGTTTCCATGTACGCCAGTAACAGCGCTATGACGTCTGCGTCTTTTCTTTGCTTGGCTTTCCGCGGGTTGTCAGGGTAGATGATGATTTCGTCTATGTTGAAGATGGCGGCTGCTCTTCCGATTAATCCTATTTTTGAGGTTTTCTCGCGCAGGTGGGGCGTGTCCGAGATGACCGAGGTGGGTATGGCTATTGCCTGTTTCTTTTTCTCCATGTTTTTGCGCATCCTTGGCGGGAAATCCTGCGTTGAGCTTAAAAGTTGCGATTCGAATATAAAAGTGCGTGTTGTGGTGAGCGAGATGGCGGAATCAGTTTTGGATAATGTGAGCAAGATTAAAGGAGTTGATAAGAGCGGTATGCTTTCGTTCTGTGTGGACGCGGCTAAGCATTATGGAAGGGCTTTAGAGGCTGCTGGGCGGGTTTCGGCGGGTTTTTCTGCGCCTGAAAACGTGGTTGTTGCGGGCATGGGGGGCTCGGCGATTGGGGGCGAATTGTTGAAGGATTTGGTTCGTAAAGATGCACGAATGCCTGTGGAGGTTAGTCGTGCTTATTCGTTGCCGGGTTATGTAGATGAGCGGAGCCTCGTGTTCGTGGTGAGTTATTCTGGGGAGACGGAGGAAACTCTTAGTTCTTTTTTGGATGCTGTGCGGCGGAAGTGTAGGGTTTTTTGTGTGAGTTCTGGGGGGAGTTTGCTGGAGTTTGCTGAGCGGTTGGGGGTGCCGTTTTTGCGGGTTCCTTCTGGCTTTCCGCCTCGTGCGGCGCTTCCGTATTTGTTTGCGCCGTTGGTGGTGTTGTCGGAGCGGTTTGGGGTTGTTTCTGGTGTTTCAGGGGGTTTTTCGGAGGCTATGTCAGTATTGGAACGGGTTAGTGGTGAGTGTGCGCCTGATGTGCCTGTGAGCGGTAATGCGGCGAAGAGTTTGGCGGCGGGAATCAACGGGACGGTTCCTGTGGTTTACGGGTTTGGCGTCTTTCGCAACGTGGCGCAGCGTTTTAAGACGCAGTTTAATGAGAATGCCAAGGTTCCTTCGAAGTGGGCGTACTTTTCGGAGGTTGATCATAATGAGGTTGTGGGTTGGGAGCGTGCGGGGAGTTTGGCGGAGTGTTTTTCCGCGGTTTTTCTCAGGGATAAAGCGGAGCCGGTTGAGTTTCGTAATAGGATCGAAATAACGAAGGGGCTTATGCCAGTGGGGTCGAAGTTGTTCGAAGTTTGGAGTCAAGGTGAGGGTGTGCTTGCGCGGATGTTGTCCGCGGTGTGCATCGGGGATTTTGCGAGTGTTTATTTGGCGTTGTTGCGGGGTGTGGATCCGACTCCTGTGGAGACCATTAGCCTGTTGAAGGCGCGGATGAAGCGGAGTGGAACGAAGGAGAAGGTGATTCGTGAACTGGAGCGGTTGGCTGGTTCACGTTGACGTGTTTTCTTTGATGAATGTGTTGAATGTTTGTTCTGCGGTTTCCAGCGGGAGCATTTGTGGGGGTCGTTTGAAGGCGTAGGCGCTGATGGGGATTATTGCGCCTGCTTTTTTGTTGTTTAATGCTATTTTTGTGGCGCGTATGACGTCGAAGAGCACGCTGCCTGCGTTTGGGGCGTCTACGGTGCTGAATTTGAGGTCTATGCGCATGGGGGCGTTGCAGAAGTAGGTGCCGCTTATCCAGAAGTAGCTGTCGCGGTTGTTTTGGAGGAAGTCTACGTAGTCGGTTGAGCCTGCTACGATTTCGGTCTTGTACGGAAGCGTGCTGGCTACTGATTGGGTTTTGATGTTGCGTTTGGTTTCGCGTGTGCGGTCGAGAGTTTCCAGAGATTCTGTTCCGCCGCCGACGTCGAGCTGGTAGGTTTCGGTGATTTTTACGCCGTTGTTTGAGAGGAGTTTGAGGAGTGTCTTGTGCAGCGCGGTTGAGCCGACTTGGTCGACTAGGTCATCTCCTGCGAGTGGGAGTTGCGCGTTTTCAAATTTCTTTGCTACGGCGGCGTCGCTTGCTATGTACGTGGGTGTGGCGTTTATGTAGGCGCAGTTTGCGTTTAGGGCTTGGTTGGCGTAGTAGTGTGAGGCTTTTGTTGCTCCGCTTGGGAGGAGGTTGATGAGGATTTCTGCGTCTGCTTGGCGGAGTGCCAGTGACACATCTGCGTCGCGTTGTGCGCTGGGTTGGATAATGTTCTGGGTGCTTTTGCCTATGCCGTCAAGCAGTGGTCCTTTCTGGACGGTTACGCCTGTTGCTGTGATGTCAGTGACTCTTGGAGCGTTGTTTGGCGGTGCGAATATGGCTTCGGCGAGGTCTTTTCCGACTTTGCGTTTGTCAATGTCGAACGCAGCTACGATTTGGATGTCGCTGGGCGTGTACCCTGCTAATGTGGGGTTGCGGAGTCCAACTGGGTTTTCCGCGAAAATGGTGTAGTAGGTTAATCCCTGTGTAAGGGCTGAGGCGCAGTTTCCCACGCCTGCCAATGCAACTTTTATTTTCGGCATTTGTGCCACCTTGTTTGGGGTGTTCTTATCTGCGTTGTCCTTATAAAAACCATCGCTGCGATGGGGCGGAACAGGCGTGAACTGACGTGCGATTTTTTGTCTATATCCCCTCTATAAATACTAAACTGCATGGTTTTCTGCAGAAAGCTATTGGGCGGTTTCCAAGCCAATAGGGACCTACCCCTCTATAGTTTCTGCATAGAATCTCTATTAGGATCCAAATAGACGGCAAATATGATGTTGCTTGTGCCAACAATTGAAAGAGTCGGGCATGGGTCGTCAAGATAAGCTTAAATAATCAAAATCCGCATTATCCATCTCGCGCCCTAGGCCACTTGATAGACAGCCCAGGTAGTATAGTTCGGTCTAGTATAAGCGGCTGTCGCCCGCTAGACATCGCAGAGAAAAAAATGCTCTGTGACCAGAGCCGGGTTCGAATCCCGGCCTGGGCGCCAAAACCCACATTTCACCTTATTATTGAAAATAAGTCTGGAATTAAGCCTGTTTAATGCAACACAGAAAAAAAGATATTGCCTAGAATTGTACAATGAACAGATAATTGCCGTCTGGACCCCGCCTAGGGCGAGGCCAAGTGGCGCACTCAGTCCTCAACTCACCGCTTTCTTCACGAGCGCGCCGACCCTTGCCTCTTCGGCGGCAGTCAACTCCTTCAGCGCGAAGGCGACCGGCCACATGGCACCTTCGTCAAGGTTCGCCACATCGTTGAAACCGAGCGTCATGTACCGCTCTTTGAACTTCTGCCCACTGCGGAAGAAGCAGACGACCTTACCGTCCTTGGCATACGCGGGCATCCCGTACCAGAGTCGCGGCGAGAGAGCTGGCGCGCTGGCTTTGATGATAGCATGGAGCCGCTCGCCCATGGCGCGATACGGCCCCTCCATCGCGGCGATCACTGCGAGCACGGCGCTTTCCCCGTCCGCCTTCTCCGCGGCTTTTTCCTGAGTTACCTTCAATTTTTCTTCTTCGCTTTTCATAATTGCATCTCCTTCAGACCTTGATTGACATTAATTTGAAGACTTTTTAATATTTCAGGGTTTATGACTGTTAAGTAACAATAACAAACGATTACATCAGCCAATCGTAAATATGTCAAACCTGTATTGACGGTTTAAATAATGGCTTGAAGCCAGCCCTCTGCACATTTAGGATTCGCTTTCTTTTATTTGCATTAAAACAGAAAGCTGTCAATTGAGTATTGAGCTAGGCCTAGGCGCCACTCCTTCTATTTCAGATTTCCTGAAGTTTTTTTGGGATTTCCGAGACACTGAAGTAAAGTGTCCACAATATACGACTGTGAACATCGGCTTACAGAGTGGGAACTTATCCAATGGTTGGCATGTTTTAGGAGTTGCGATTAAACGATGGATTGATGAGGGTTTTAAATCTTCACTGTTTCAATAGTAGATTTTAGAGTATTTTTCCTTGAAATTGAACGAAGTGTCATTGTATATAATGTCCAATCTCAACTCGTACGTTTTCAGCATCTTGTCTATTTTAGCCCAGATTAGTGGAGATAGGCTGTCTGAATTCCACAGGCCCCAGATTTTATTCGTTGAAGTTCTCAGCCCCGAACCATAGTCTTTCGGAAGAACAAGGGCTGCTTGCGCGTTTTCTGTTCCAAACGCGCCCTTTTGATCTGAGTGTGTCTGGTTCCAGAAGTTTTTCATGGCATCGAACTGATCTTCGCTCAAAATTCCATAAGGATTTCCATCCGGATAGACCGGATAGTTGAAAACAACTATGAATTCTGCGCCTGCACGGTAAGCGGTAAGCAAGTCCTGAAGCATAGCGGTTCCGTTTTCCAAGTATGGAGGCACATCATTCGAATAGGTTATTATGGATCCCCACTGTTTGCCTTGTACGTCTGCTGCTCCTCTGCAAAGGTCTATCTGCCTAGTCTTATCGGTGTTATTGTTCCCAAGCAATTCCACAAATACGCAATCGTAACCCGCAAGATAATCAAACCAGTAGAGAGCATAATCCGATGTGAAAACAGGTAAGTCTAACATTTTTAGGTTTTTCATGCTTTGAAACGAACTAACGCTCTGGATGTACGTATCTGCGGCTTCCACGTAATTTGTTACATTTGCGAAAACAGCCGACTGATTGTCCCATGCTCCCAGATCGATTTGTCTCCCGCCGGGTTCGTCGAATAAGTAAATTCCTAAGAACTTACTTCCATACCTTGTGCTGGCATTCTCAACCCAGGTTAGTTGCCAAGGATAGGTCACATGAGAAATGAAGTCAAAGTATATAATGATGTTCAATCCTTGGCTTACAGCGTAGTCGCATACTTCGGTTAGACTTGTTCCGTTAACGCTTTCGTTGAGAGTGTCTAAGGTCCAAGAATCCACAATAAACAGGTTCGTAAATTCTTTCACCTTGTCTATCAGCAGTTTTGCTTCACTGGTGGTGTTCGATCCGAAGGTGACTCCGAAATAAACTTCATTCTTCTGAGTTACCTCTTGGCTTTGATGTTCAAAATACGCTGCGGATAACAGAATGGAAGAAACTAGCAAAGCAACGATCAGAATTATCCAAATTTTCTTTATTGTTCTCATGCCTTGATGCGCCCTTTGAAGTGGCGTTGACAGGTCGATAGGACTTGCCGTGGTTTCGGGATTTAACTCTTCTCCCTGTTGATAATTGATTGTGCAGACTCCCTCTGAAAAATGTGGACAGAGTCAAATTTATCAGAAACAAAAAATATAACAAAATGTTCGGTGACAATGGGCAGTTATGGGTGACTGGAAAGCCGTGTTGAAAGCGAACGCCGTGGATTGGCTTCTGGAGAAAGATAACCCTTCGGTGCGATATTTTGCTTTGACGCAGATTTTGGATAAGCCTCAAACCAGTCTTGAAGTGCAGGAAGCCAAAAAGGAAATCATGCTTGCTGGCATGGTGCCGAAAATATTGGCTAAACAGCATGACGGCGGTTACTGGGAGGCTCCTGAAAAGTTTTACACCGCCAAGTATCGAGGGACCGTTTGGCAGTTCATTATTCTATCTGAACTTGGAGCCGACGGAAACGACATGCGTGTCAAGAAAGCGTGCGAGTTCATTTTGGAGAATTCTCAGGACCGCAAGAGCGGCGGCTTCTCAGCATGGTTGAGCGTTAAGGTGGGTGGCGGCAGATACAGCGGTGTGTTGCCGTGTTTGACGGGTAACATGGTTTGGAGTTTGATCCGGCTGGGCTTTTTGGGTGATGAGCGGGTTAAGCGTGGGGTAGAGTGGATTGTGCGGTATTAGCGGTTTGAT
>CAZPND010000011.1:0-31558 GCA_964587975.1 uncultured Candidatus Bathyarchaeia archaeon | reverse complement strand
CACGGTTTATCCTGATGACACGTTGGAGTCCGTTGCTGCAGTGAGGAACGCGGTGGCTAACCGCATCGAGCCTGTGCGGATTCATGAGAACGCGTTGGACGTGTTGGCGCATCAGATTGCGGGAATCCTCATGGACCGAACAGCCATCACGGTGAAGGAGCTTGCCGCCATAGTGCACCGTGCTTACCCGTACCGCAAACTCACCCGCAAAAAACTGCTGGACGTGATATACTTTTTAGAGAGCCTCAACAAACTACGCATGGACCCAGAAGGAAAAGCCATGCGAAAAACAGGCAGAACACGCGAATACTACTACGGCAACCTAAGCATGATACCCGACGAAAGGCGCTACCCAGTCATAAACGTGCTCAGCGACAGGCGCATAGGCACGTTAGGCGACGAGTTCATGGCGCTCGATGCACGCGTGGGCTTGCACTTCATCATGCGCGGCAAAGTCTGGCGCATCGTCCAGATAGAGGAGGAAACAGGAACTGTGCATGTAGTTCCCGCCGAAGACCCGTTCGCGGCGATTCCCGGGTGGGACGGGGAAATCCTGCCCACGCCAGTCGACTTGGCGCAGCAGACTGGCGTTGCCAGAGAGAAAATCGGCAAGCTGCTCAAGGAAAACAAGAGCGCAGAGCAGGTGGCTGAGGAGCTGGCGGCGGAGCTTAAGACGGATAAGGTTACGTTGTTGGAGACGGTGAAGGAGATTGATGAGCATCTGAAGGAGGGTGCGCCTTTGCCTACGGAGAACCGCATAGTCCTTGAGGCGTTCGACAGGTACCTTGTGGTTCACGCGTGTTTCGGGGAAATCGTGAATAAGACGTTGGCGGGAATTTTTGATTCGGTGCTTTCGGAGCGGGAGGTCATCACGGGTTGGTGGGCAGACGGCTACCGTATTTTGGTGGAAACGCCGAGAAAGCTGATGAAACAGGAAATAGCGGACCTGCCACAGGTGCTTTTCGGTTTGTCGCCTAAGGAGGTTGACGAGGCGTTCGGGAAATATGTGAAAGCCAAGTTTCCGTTTGCGTACAAGATGAAGTTTGTGGCTGAACGATTCGGCGCACTGCCGCGTGGAAAGACCATGAGTTACGAGCGGCAAGTCAAGCTGAAAGCCGCGTTTGAGGACACGCCGATTTACGATGAAACGTTGCGCGAGGCGATGCTTGAGAAAGCCGACCTGAAAAAGGTCAAGCAAATAATGCGCGAGGTCAAGCAGGGAAAGATGACGGTCAGCACAGTGGTTAGGCGGGAGAAGCCGACGCCGTTGGCGTATCATATTCTGGCTCAGTACGCGGACATCTCCGAGCTGATGGCTCCTGAACGCGTCATACTGAGTAACATCGACAAGATGAAGATGTCGATTGAAGCCCGAACAGCCACGCTGCTGTGTATGAACTGCGGAGAATGGACCACCCAAGTCAGAGTCAAGGATTTGGCGGAGAAGCCGACGTGCGAAAAGTGCGGTTCAAACCTGTTGACGCTGCTGTATCACGGTCAAGACGCGAACCGCCTGAAGGGGTATCTGTGGAAGCGGCGTGAAGGCAAAGAGCTTTCGGATGAGGAGCTGAGGGAGCTGTCGCAGGCAAGACGCAAGGCGGATTTGGTTCTCAGCTACGGCAAACAAGCGATACAAGCGTTGGCAGTGAAGGGCGTGGGTCCGGAAACGGCTTCGCGGATTCTGGGGAAGATGCACCCGAATGAGGATGAGTTTTACTTGGATTTGCTTAAGGCGAAGATTCAGTTTTTGCGCACCAGAGAATTTTGGGACAAGTAGCGCCTCTTAACGCTTAACTTTAAAGTGTTTTATTGTTTAACGTGTTTTTTGAATGTGAAGGCACATGGCGCAACAGAAACCGCAAACCACACTGAAGCGTTCATTGAGCTTGCTGGATGCCACATCCATAAGCGTAGGCGCCATAATCGGCGGCGGCATCTTCGTGGTAACCGGCATCGTAGCGGACTTGGCGGGTTCAGCCCTCGTGATTTCCATGGTTATCGCGGCTGCAATCGCGTTTTTCACAGCAATGAGCTACGCGGAACTAGCGGCGTGGCAGCCAGTGGAAGGCAGCGTTTACGAGTACGCGCGACAGGTTATTTCGCCGTTCTCAGGATTCTTAACGGGCTGGATGTTTATGGTCGCCAACACCTTCACGGGAGCCGCGGTTTCTCTCGGATTCGCCTATTACTTGACAGCCGCGTTCCCAAATTTGCCAGCTAACGTAGTAGCTGCCGTGTTATGCTTGGCGTTTACAGCGTTGAATTTCTTTAATGCTCGTGAATCAGCGCGTTTAAACACGGTTCTTGTAGCCGCGAAACTGCTCATACTCGGGTTTTTCGTGGTTTTTGGGGCGGTAAACGCGAACACCGCGAATTTCGCGCCTTTTGAACCCTTCAACACGGGAGTACTGTATGGCGCTTTCTTCATTTTCTTCGCCTACACCGGCTTCGGGAGAGTAGCGGTTGTAGCAGAAGAGGTTAAGGACGCAAAACGCAACGTGCCGAGAGCCTTGTTTTTGTCGCTGGGAATTTCCACCGTTGTTTATGTTCTGGTTGGAACGGTGGCGGTGGGACTTGTGGGGTCAGCTACGCTTGCGGGTTCAAACTCGCCTTTGACAGCAGCCATAAACGCCACTGGAAGCCCGCTTGCGGTACAGGTTGTGGCTTTTGGAGGCTTGTTAGCCACGGCAAGCGTTCTGCTGACGGCTATTCTGGGCGTTTCGCGGATGGCTTACTCCATGGCGAGGAGGAAAGATGTGCCGCAGGGATTAGCGAAGCTTCACGGAAGGTTTTGTACGCCTTACTACTCGATTTGGGCGGTGGGCATTTTGATGGCTGTGCTGGTTTTGTTTTTTGACTTGACAGGGGTCGTGGCGGTCAGCACTTTCGGGGCTCTTTTCTACTACGCCATAACGAACGCTGCTGCGCTAAAGTTAAAAACCGAGCAAAGACGGTATCACAGGCTGTTTCCCACCGTGGGACTATGCACGTGCCTCGTGCTTTTAGCGTTCATTCTTTTCGCTGCAACAGAGGCGTGGATAATCGGCGTCATCTGCCTCACGGCAGGAGCAGTGTACTACGGTTTCAGAAAACGCGGCTCCAACACTAAAAGTACTGTCTGATTTTCTCTGCAGTCCGGCTCAGCTGTTCCCTATCCGCCTCTGAAAGCTCGCTTAAACGCGGCAACTTTTGCCCTTCAAACCTTGGGATAACGTGGACGTGCAGGTGGAAAATCTCTTGACCTGCAGCCTCGCCGTTCTGCTGGATTATGCTGATTCCATCGGCGTGCGTCGCCTTTTCAACCGCCCTGGCGACTCGCTTGGTAACCTCGTGAATGTAGCAAAGTAGCTCCTGTGGAATGTCGAAAATGTTCACGTAATGCTCCTTAGGGATAACGAGAGTGTGCCCTTCGTTCAGGGGTCTGATGTCAAGGAAAGCCACCGTCTTGTTATCTTCATAAACAAGGCTGGAAGGCACCTGTTTTTGGGCTATTTTACAGAAAACGCATGAGTCAACATTCATGTTGGTTCACTGCCTAAACATTGTTGCAGACCTATTCTTAGGCGTTACGCAAAATCCCGTCTATCCACTTAACGTCCTGATTTGGTCCACGGTTCCCGTGTCCGCCCACACTCCAACGGCAATACGGTTAACTCCGCCTGGATAAACCTTGTCAAGATAAAGGATGATGTACCAGTAGGGAATTAACTTCAGATTTTGCCCTCTGGGAATAGGGTGAAACACAACTGAAACAGGCTCATCCAACACGTTGAAACTAGACACCGTTACGCCGCCAGCCTCCCACGTGAAACTCCGCACGGCATTTTTTGCAATTTCAAGAGCTTCTTCGCCGGAAACATTAACTTCGGTGCTTCCGATACTGAACAGGTACCACCCGTCAGTTAACTCTTTCAAGACCCCATTCTCGAAATCTAAAGTTAAGCTCTTCACTGGAAAGTCCACGCCATTTTCCGTGTATAACCACTGGATTTCAGCGTTAGCTCTAGAGACAGAGATAACAAGCTTCATGTTGCCTTCGGTTACTTCGGTGTCCTTTACTTCGCTGACTGAAGCTAACATGTTGCTCATATCTCTCAAGTAAGATGCGTCATTATAGGAAATTAATCTCTGAAGCAGACTCTTGGCGGTGTCTAAAACGGAAAACGACTGAGGCTCGGCGTAGATAGGTGACTCTTCAAACACGTTCATCTGATACCTGGACAGCTCCCTGTTTCTGAATCTTAAAACCACGTCAATTTGGCTTTCACTGTTTGTAAGCGAATACTTCAGAATCTCCTCCACGACCCCACCTAAATCTGACCGAACCTCCACCGTGTTACTCAACAAGGTTGATTGATACTGCGCGGTGTCAACTTGAATGACATCCTGAAGGAAAGTTATCGCGTCGTCGGTGCTGGCGCTCCACGTCAACAGTTGATCATACTTTGACTCTAACTCTTCATGATCGCTGGAAAGCTGGTTAAAAGACGCGTATTGCACGTAAAACATGCTCGCCAAAAGAACAACCGCGACAAGGAGACCTGCCAGAAGCGACCTCCACCGTAAAGACAACGGGAAACCGTGCTTTAATCGAACAGCCGGCGCCTCCTCCACAATCTTCATTGTTTCCACTGAGGCTGAACCGAACGTGGACAGCTTGTATTTTCCATCATCATCCTTGGATAGGAGTTCGCCGAGGTTTTCCAGGTGATAAGTCAGATGGGAGCTGGTGATTCCAAGGGCTTCCAGCAACTGCGAAAACGTCATGGCTTCCTCCGAGAGCATACGGAGGATCTTGCGGCGTGCAGGATGCTTCAAAGAACTGAACATGGTTGAGTAAATTTCTTCCTCTGAATCAGGCATTCCTCGCACCCCCATAGTATAATGTGCGGATGCCCTTAACAACTTTTTGTTTTCGTCGTGACCTGTTCTGTGGAAACGGTAACTTCGGCTCATAGGAACAGCGCAGAAAAACCAGGGCGCTTCATGTCTAAAAAAACGCGTTAATGCAGAAAAGAAGCGATACAACAGTTTATATGCTCCGCTCGGCGCTAATCATAGTTAGGAACATGAAAGGTGGAAAAGTTTTGACTGAGCTTGAAGATAAAGTCCGCGAGGAAGTCGGCAAGGTACCTGACCCTGAAACAGGCATGACTTTCGCCGAAATGCAGATGATAACCAACGTCAAGGAAGAAGAACCAGGCGTCGTCAAAGTGGAATTCATTCCAACCAGTCCTTTCTGCCCCATCGCCTTCAAACTGGCGGCTGACATAAGAGACGCTGCCAAAAAGGTGCCGGGCGTGAAGAAGGCGTTGGTTTACTGTCGCGGCCACGCGATGGAACAGCAAATCAACGAGATGACAAACAAGTAACCGCGCTCAACGGCACATTCGGCTACTGTTTTCTAGCTCACTGTCCCTGTAACCTCTAAAGCCAGTGCGAAGCCTAAGCCTGTTTTCCAAATGTAGCCTTCGCGTGTTTTGGACGAAGCGTTCCAGCATCATTATGATTTTGTAAAAGTTCAGCTGCCGCGCAATCAGAAGTAACATCAATGCGCCGAACAGAGCCAGCAAAGTGTATTCTGGGAATAGCAGAAGCGTGAGGGTTCCGAGAGCTCCAAGAAGTGACAGGTATATGAGATGTCTCAGTTTTCTCATGATTACCACAAAACAGAGTGCTTCGACCCTGCTTAAAAGGGTTTGTTGGCTCTAAAAGGTGCAGAGGCTGTTTACTTCATTCGGCTGAACGCCCAAGTTCCGATAACTATCATGACCACGTCGAAGACCGCTACGATGCCGAGGTTCACGTATAAAGGCTGAAGCGGAAACTGCCATGCACTGCCCAAGATTATGGTTCTTAAAGCGTCAACCCCGTAAGACAACGGGTTCACTCGTGTGGCGATTTGCAGCCACTCGGGAATGCCTGGACCTGTAAGGGGGAACAAAGCACCGCTCAGGAAGAACAGGGGCAGGTTTATGAAGCTCTGGACTGCTCCGAAGCTCTCAAGGCTTCCCATAAGGCTGGCTATGGTTAAGCCCACGCTGACTAAGCCGAACGTGATAAGCAGCATCACGGGCAGGGCTGCAAGATAAGTTATGGGATCCGCTTTTATCCCTAAAAGCAAGGCGAGAAAGAACACGATTGTACCTTGAATCAAGGCGTCGGTGCTGTCGCCGATCATTTTCCCCAAGAAAATGGACACACGCGAAACGGGCGCCACCAAGATTTCTTTCATGAAACCGAACTCTTTGTCCCAGATGACGGATATACCCATGAACATGGAGGTGAAAAGCAGTGCTTGCCCGATGATGCCTGGAAAAATGTACTCCTGATAGTTAAGCCCGCCTATCTGACCGGAAAACCGCACGCCGGTGCCGAATATAACTAGCCACAACAGCGGCTGGAAGAAGCTGCTAACTATGCGGATGCGGTCTCGCAGGTACCGTTTGACCTCGCGGAACCACAGTGTGTAAAAACCTCTGAGTTCGGTCATCTGATTCTTCTCCTTTTTATGGCTGATATGCCATGTGGTTCTCTGCTGTTGTCCGAGCGTATGGTTCTGCCCGTGTAATGCAGGAACACGTCTTCAAGGTTTGGTTCCCGCAGCGATATGGATTCGATGAAAATCTTGTTCTGCGTTGCCGTGTCCACGATTCTCGGCAGCATGCTTTTCCCGTTCTTCACCGTCACCTCAACTGTTCCGTTAACCTTGTGAGTTTGGGTTAGCCCCATTTTTTCCTTAACCAACGACACAACGGCGTCAGGATTGGCGGCTTTAATGATGACCACGTCGCCTTCCAGCGTGTCTTTCAGTTCAGATGGCGTGTCGAGAGCGATTATTTTGCCGTAGTCCATTATGGCTATGCGGTCGGAAAGCCTGTCCGCCTCGTCCATGTAGTGCGTAGTTAAGACAACGGTTATGTCGTGGGTTTCCTTCAACTCGCGAATGTACGTCCACACGTGATCTCGTGTCTGCGGGTCAAGCCCTATAGTTGGCTCATCCAGAAAAAGCACCTTGGGATAATGAATAAGCCCGCGTGCAAGTTCTAGCCTGCGCCGCATCCCGCCCGAGTAAGTTCGCATGAGATCGTCCGCTCTGTCCTCCAGCTCCACAAGTTTCAGGACGCTGTCGATGCGGTTTTTCTGTTCACTCGCGGGAACGCCGTAAAGGTTTGCATGCATGAAAAGGTTTTCTCGCCCAGTTAGCCTATCATCAATGCTTGGGTCTTGGAAGACTATGCCTATTGACTTGCGCACCTGCATGGATTCCTTAACAATGTCGAAACCGTTGACTTTCGCAGTGCCAGATGTTGGCTTTAAAATGGTGCACAGCATGGATATGGTGGTGGTTTTTCCTGCGCCGTTCGGTCCAAGCAAGGCAAAAATCTCGCCAGACTCTACGCTGATGTCAAGCTGGTCAACTGCGGTAAGCCCGTTAAACTTTTTTGTTAGTTTGAAGGTTTCGATAATGTTAGTCATCGATTTTCTCAGCTAGGTAGCAGAGTTGCATGGACTTCGATTTAAGGTTATTTGGTGATAATGGGCTTTTGCTAAAGTTGAACGGAGGAGAAGCAGCATCCTGAATGAATTGGACGTGAAAAGCTCACGCGTTAGCCTTAAATATACTTCTCATTCCTTATTGCATTCGAGGGGTTGGATGGTGAACGGTGCCATAGCTGTTGAACTGAAAGGCGTTGTGAAAAGTTACAATGAGATTTTAGCGGTGAATCAGCTTGACTTGACCATAAACACGGGTGAAATCTTCGGACTTTTAGGACCAAATGGTTCAGGAAAGTCAACTACGCTTAAGATGCTTATGGGCTTAGTTACGCCGGACGCAGGATCAATCAGCGTGTTGGGGATTGACGTTCAAAAAGACCCTGTAGCCGTGAAGCAGCAGGTGGGTTACGTTCCCGAATCCCCGCGCCTTTACGAGTTCTTAACTGGAATCGAATACTTGGACTTCATAGGCGACATATACGCCATGAAAGCGGAAGAAAAGAAAAACAGAATCAACGAGTACCTGAAAGCTTTGCAGCTTGAGGGCCGTGAAGGAGACATGATAAACGGGTACTCGGATGGAATGAAACAGAAGGTGGCGTTGATTTCAGCTTTTCTGCATCGACCGAAACTGTTGATTCTGGATGAGCCTTTAAGCGCTTTGGACCCTCGGTCGGCACGCATCATCAAAGATTTTCTGAACCAGCTGAAAACTCAGGGCGTAACCACTATCATGTCCACGCACGTGCTGGAAATAGCTCAGGCAGTTTGCGATCGAATAGGCATTATGTATCAAGGGAAGCTGTTGGCGTTGGGTAACATGAAGGAACTCAGACAAATGTCCATGCTGCCTGATTCAGGTTTAGAAGATATTTTCTTGAAGCTCACGGGTACAGGTGACACAAGAGCCATCGTTGAGGAACTCTTGAAATGAACTGGAAAACCGTTCTCATCCTGATGCAGGTTGACAGAAAATCGGGCAGGCTCATCAGAGGGAGGAAACTCACTCGTTTCCATGAAAACCGTTTTCTAGCTTACTGGCCTTACTGGACTGCCCTAGGCGTCGGGTTAGCTGCTGGATTGCTGGCTGGGGTAGTGTACAACACTGCTGCGGCGTCAGACGTAAGCGCGATAGGCGACTTCAAAGACGCCGCGTTGAGTATTTTCCTCTCGCTGCCGACGCTTGTTTTGATCTATAGTGTAGTTTTCACGCTTTTCCAGCAGATTCAAAGAAGCGGCGTTCGCGCTTCGTCGCAGGTACCGTATTGGCTGCCTGTTACTTGGCAGGAGCACACTTTAGCGTCTATCTTGGCTAGCTTAATGGGCCTTCCGCTTGCCTCAGTGGTGTTCATCGCCACGGCGATTATTACGTTTTCTCCATTCGGCGGTTTGGTTGTTCCTGCGGTGGCGACTTCTCTTGCGGTGTTCGCCGCTGCTTTCATGGCGAGTGCTACAACAGAGGTCTTTCGGATATTGCAGGTGAGGTTTATCGGGGCAGTTTACAAGTCTACAGGTCGAGCGGCTGTGTGGGTTAGGTTCGCCGGGTCCATGGTTTTCTTCATCGTTTTCTACATTCTTTATTTCTACGTGTTCTACGGGTCAGGCATCGTCACGTTTATCCAGAATGTAGCGTCAGTTCAGACCGTAGCGTGGTTTGTTCCGTTCGTATGGCCTGGTTTGGCTCTGTTTTACTCTTTCATTAGCGGCGAATTACTTATTGGACTGGCTTTCATGGCAGTTTCTATTCTCTTCATCGCTGGCTTGTTCCTCCTCGCTACTTCACTTAACAGGCGATTTGGGCTTTACGAGCCTCCAGCCATAACGGTTTCACATGGGGCTTACGCGCCCAAAACAGGCTTGTTAGGCAGGCTTGGCTTCTCCTCGCCAGAAGCAGCGTTAATCAGGAAAGATTTGAAAGCCTTCACGCGCCGGCGCGAGTTGATGACCATTTTCATATTCCCCATTATAATCATCATAGTGCCTTTTTTTCAGACTTTCGGATCAACGAGCGCACAGGCCCCGTTCCAGTTCTCCATTTTTTTTGCCGCTTACACTTTTATTCTTCCAGCCGCCGCCATGGCGATGGCTCTAGGTAACTTCATGATAGGGGAAGAGGGTCAAGCGGTATGGAGAATTTTTGCCTCTCCGATTTCGGCTCGTAGTCTGGTGAAGAGCAAGTTTTTCTTCATTGTTCTGTTCTCGCTCATAATTTTAGTGATCACGGGTGCCGTTGGATCGGTGATATATCATTTGACACTTCGAGCCGCCATCATAGCCTTCTTCGAAGGATTTTTCCTCATTTTTGCCATTGGGACAATTTCGCTGTCAAACGGCATAGGAGGCGCCGACTTCACCGAGACACCTAGGCCCAGAATGATACGTCAAAGAACAGTCTATCTCAACCTAGGAGAGTGCGCCCTAGCAGGCTTAGCGGTTTTGGCGCCGTTTTTCCCATATGTAGCGTCATCCGTACTCTCGGCGTTTATTCCCAACTTGTTTGATGGCTGGGTTTTGGATCCGGTTCTGGCGCTTGTGGTTAGCGCGGTCATCGCTATCGTGTTAACTGTAATTTTCTATCGAACTTCGGTCAAGAACGCAAGGGAACTTTTGAAAAAGGCAGAAAAATAAAGGCTCCAGAGCTGGGTAACCTGTTATGGGTTTAGCGTTTTTCAAGTATGGCTTTATAATGGGAATTAGGAGATTTCCCAACGGTTTGTTTCGGTGAGTTTCCATACAAGTTGCAGCGTTACTTGAGGGTCGGTGTAAACTGATATGTAGCGTAATTCAACAAGCATACCTGTCTGCTGGTCAAAGTAAGTGTTACCGTACTCTGTGTATGTTTTGTCAGGATTTTCAGAGTCTACGTACGGAGTGATAGGAGACCACACGTTTGTTTGCCTTATGCCGCCTGCACCATAATCTTTGGTTATGGTCGTGTTAACCGTTGCTCTGTCGGGTCCATTAGGACGAAGCCTATCATTTGCCTTAAGATTAGACGCGAATATTGTCCAAAAACCGTTCACAGGGTTATTGATTCCCGTCTCTACATTCACACTGCCGGTTCCGGTAACTTCGGTTCCACTTTTAAAATGCTGAATGGTGTCAATCGAAACTTCAGGGCCGGACACGTCTGTCACGGTGACCCTGTACCATTCAGTATTGTTTAAATCCAAGAATTGCGCGGGCACTTCTGCAGCCGCATCTGAACTTCTCGAATCCACTATACCCATGACGCTGTAAGTAAACACATCACCTTTAGCAACTCCAGGCACCCCACCTTGAACGGGCTGCGTTCCAAAATTCAAATTTGTGAATACTATAACAGCTAGAATAATAAGCACAAACAATAAAATAGCTAGAAGTATAACTAAACGAGATTGCCTCTTCTTCTTTACCATACTCAATCACAGCAGTTATTGCAGTATTTAGTTTTTACGTTTTGTAGGGCAAATTCCATACGGAACACCACAGCAGAACACTATTTTTTTCTTAGTCAACTTCTCGGGTTCCTTGCGTCCATCGACAACATGATGCATCGCAAGAACTGGATAATGTAAAAGCATTCGCGGTCCATAATACTTCATAACTTTCTTCACTTTTTCTCTCATTTGAGACTGATAACAATACACTAAACACTTGCCGCATGGGATTTCTTCTCTTGGAAAGGACACGCATCCAACCTCATCTTAGCGCACTCGCATAGTTCAGCGCATTCAGGGCAGAGCACCCCATCGGTTTTATGCTTGTTCTTGCAGTATATATGAATCATCGCTTCAATGGTTTTTTTTCTCTCGTGCAATTCTTGGGTGCCCATTAACCAGCCTGAAGGCACTCACTTTCTTCTCTTCAAATAAACCATGAAAACTTTCGAAAATAAGTATTGTTGTAGATACGCCTTTGGACGCGAACAACTGACAAAACCAAAATTTTAGGTGAAACCCAAAACACCCGTCCATCTTCGCTTAACGAGAAGCTAAGCTTAATCGAAGCACAGGCAACTCGTCATATTTGCCGCCTATTTGGATCCTAATAGAAATTCATTGCAGAAACCTATAGGGGGTCTATCACCGCAGCGCTCTGCCAGCATGTTGAAAACCGCATATTTGCCGCCTAATAGCCAATCAACGCAGAAAACCATAGAGGGGGTAGGTCCCTATTGGCGCTTTCCACCTTTAAATAAGGGGGTATAGACTGTTCCACGCGCTAGAGAGCACGCATTTTCGAAAAGCAAGTTTAAAGCTCTTGAATTTCGCATTTGAGCTTCTTGATGATTTCATCCGCGTTTAACTGTTCCACTTTCAAAGTGTAAAGTTTGCTTGGCGTGCGAAGCTTCAGCTTCACAGTTTCTTTCAGCCTTTTAACCGAACAGTACTTGGCGTTGGCGCTCATCGTCACGAACTTTTCCACATCAAAGATTTCAGACGGCATATAAAGTCCTCTCGTAAGTGCCTTCTTGGATACAAAGCGAGTTTTTATCTGTTTTGGTTCACCCAGAGAATTTAGAACACCTTAAATCCTGAACCGTTTAAACTAGCGTTGAGGCGAAAAACATGAACGAAGATAACGTGTTAGTCGCGATAACCGCAAGCAGGGAGGAAGGCGAAATCGTGTACCGCGTAGAAAGCTCAAGCGACTTATCCAATGAAGAGTTCGAATACTACCTCAGCGAAATAATCAACGGCATATGCAAGTGGAAGAAAGATATCTGCGAAGAAAACGTCAGAAGCTTCAAAGGACCCATTAAAGGAAAGCGATAAGGCGTTAACCAGTTAAACAAAAAATTAAAGTAGTTAGATACACATTATAATTATGACTCCAAATCTGCACCAGTAATTAAGAAGCCATAACTACTCAAAACCCAAAACCGCTTGGACAAAGTGAACCCAACAACGGCGCATTTGGAGCATAAACGAGGCGTAAAAAATGAGACAAGTGATCACTCTGTCCATCATTCTAATCGTGATACTCGCAACCAGCTCATTCCTTGTCTCATACTCCGCCACAAACAACACCCCCACAAAAACAAAACCAATCCACCTAGGCGTAAGCTTCTGCGGAAACACCACCACAGAAGCCAAACTCCTAATCGACAAAGTCAAAACCTACACCAACCTCCTCGTCCTCCAATCAGGTCCAGTAAGCAAAAACGAAACCGCCATCAACGAAATCTGCGACTACGCAACCGCCGCAGGACTAGACATCATAGTCTACTTCGGATGGTTCGACCCCGACTACCCATGGCAAATACCCTGGCTAGACACGGCAAAACAACGATGGAAAAACCAATTCCTAGGCGTATACTACTACGACGAACCAGGCGGAATACAACTTGACTACAACTGGGAACACCTCTTCAACCGCATAAAAGAATGGAACGTAACCCTATACCAAACTTACGCCCCAGCAATAGAAAGCAACAACTCCATGACCCAATACTACGACCTATCCGCAAAAATGTTCACCGATGCCATCAAAGCAGACTCCGGAATCCAAGCATTAAAAAACCGTTCAATCCCAGTCTACACCTCAGACTACGCGCTTTACTGGTTTGATTACCTAGGCGGATACGACGTCGTCTTTGCACAGTTTGGCCGCAACGCCAGCATGGTTCAAGACATAGCTTTCGCAAGAGGCGCTTCGCGAATGCAGAACAAACCATGGGGCGCAATAATCACCTGGACTTATGACGAACCACCTTACATTGTAGACGCCGAAGAGATGTACGATCAGATGGTTGCGGCGTACATGGCTGGCGCAGACTACGTGGTTATTTTTGACTACCCGCAAATAGAGGGAAACCCCTACGGAATCTTGACGGAGAAGCATTTTGAGGCGCTTGAGAAATTCTGGAACGACATAACCACAGAGCCAGGTGTGAGTGCTGTTCGTGACTCCAGCAAGGCGGAAGCTGCTTTGGTTTTGCCGAGGAATTATGGTTGGGGAATGAGGCGACCAGATGATAGGTTGTGGTATTGGGGATCAGATGAGAATTCGGCTCAGGTGTGGAATGTCTCGCGTAAGCTTCTTTCGCAGTACGGTTTAGGCTTGGACATAGTTTATGATGACCCAGCGTTTCCCGTGGCTGGCAAGTATCCTCAGGTTTTCTATTGGAATGAGTCAACGTAAAACTTGTTTTTTTAAAAAGAAAAAAATTAGATGCTTGGTTTACTTTTTGGGTTTTGGTTTGATGCCTAACTTGACGGAAATTTCAACTGTGTACTCTTCTTCTGTTTTTCCCACGGCGAAATTCCAGTCTTTAACGTCTACTTCCATGTCTTTGAAATGGGAAATCACGGCGTCCTTGTATTCTTGAACGGTTTGACCAATTTTCTGCAGTCTTTCAGTCATGTTAACTTCTTCTGACATTCCTTGCACACCTCCTAGAACGTGAACCTGTATGTTAATACGCATAGTAGCCCTTAACTGTTTTTAAGAATTTGTGACTGTGGAACTACAACAGCAACCCATTTGCCTCGTTAATGCAGACTGAGGAACACTGAAATCTGCTTCAAAACGGTGTCTGGCTGCTCTGTGTTCCGGGGCGTAATCAGTTAAATACGTGGCTATACGTGGTTTCTGTTAGGTGGCAATGTTGCACGCAGGAAGTGGAGATGAGTTCCAGCAGGGCACAAAGCATTCTCGGGAGAGACTTCTCGGCGGTCATCTGGACTGGGCAAACAAGCCAGAGACCTACAAGAAATATCCGTCAGCCAAGGTAATCGTGCTCTCCAAAAAGTTTCCCACGCAAACGCTTTCCATAGTTGAAGCGTTAAGGAGGCGCAGAAGCACGCGTTCTTTTTCGCCTGAACCTTTGTCTCTAAATGACCTGTCTTTTCTTTTATGGGCTTGTACGGGTGTTCAAAGAAGGGAACGCGGTTACGAATTCCGCACGGCACCGTCAGCTGGAGCACTGTACCCGATTGAAACCTACCTTATCGTCAACAACGTGGAAGGCTTGGCGAAAGGCGTGTATCACTATAACATAGAAGCGCATGCACTGGAAGAGTTGAACACGGGCGATTTCGCGGAGGAAACGGCTGACGCGGCTTTAGAACAGAAAGCTTGTGCTGAAGCGCCTGTTGTGTTTGTGTGGACGGCGGTTTTTGAGAGGTCCAAATGGAAGTACGCGCAAAGAGCTTACAGGTACGTGTATTTGGATGCTGGGCACATAGCGGAGAATCTTGCTTTGGCTGCAACAGGCTCAGGCTTGGCTTCTTGCCAAATGGGAGCTTTCTTTGACGACGAAGTTAACCATATCATAGGCGTGAACGGGGAAGACGAAAGCGCAGTATACCTTAGCGTGGTCGGTCATCCGCCAAAACGATTTGGTTGAAATACATGACTTGCTCGGTGCAGGTGTTATCCCGCTTTTTAAGAAGCATAAACAGCTGCTGGAACTGTTATGCGTGGGAAAACTTATACCCCCTTATATATAGATTAAACCTAAGCGTAGACTAGTGTAGGCTAGGCTCGGAAAAAACTATAGCCCCCCTTATATAAAGAAGCTATTCGAATTCGGCAAGTTCCATTTAGCGTGACTGCTATTTGATTGGGTTAAACAAGTTTTTTATGCGCTTGCTGCATTATACAGTATCGGGGTTGGAGTATTTGAATGAGGAAAACATAGTTCAAGTTGGGCACATAACGCATTTCTTCTCCAAAATCGGCGTTGCAGTAGTCGAGTTGACCGCGCCTTTAGCTGTGGGCGACCGCATTCTCGTCAAGGGACCTTCAACGGATTTTGAACAGGTTGTGGGGTCCATGCAGATTGAACATGAGAGCATTCCAAAAGCGGAAGCAGGGCAAGCTGTAGGCTTGAAATTAGCGGAGCAGGCAAAAGAAAGAGACGTGGTTTACAAGAAACTCTAAGCGCTTCCCCTTTTTCTTTACTCGCAAGATCAGCTAGCTTCGGCTGAAGCCTCCACTATCCGCTTGATTTCAGCGTTCAAGGCTTCGGGCAAGCCCAGTATGCTCACGTCCATGAAACCTCGAATAATCAGGGAAACGGCTTGATCCCGCGACAGCTTTCTGGTCATCAAATACGTGATCTCCCTTTCTGAGATTTTGCCCACAGCCGCCTCATGCGTGATTTCAACCCCTTTCTTTCGGGCGATCAATTCAGGTATGGACTGCAAGAACGCCTCTTCGTCAATGAGCAGCCCTCGGCACGCCAAATGCCCCCGGCAGTCAGCGTTGTCACCTTCAATTAAGCCTCTGATAATCATCGTGGAGCCTTCACGGGCTATGGCGCGGCTGACCATCTCCGCTTTGCTGCCTTTTCCCGTGAGAACTGCTTTGGACCCGATGTCCAGAAGAGAATTGGTTTTGCCGTAAAGGATGTTGTTGAAGCTCACTGTTGAATCTGCGCCGTTGCAGAAAGCCGCGGGGTACATTTGCACGTCCCGGACAGGGTGCATGCACACATAATTCGAAACGAACGTGGCGCCGTCTCCTATTTCCGCCGCGCTCCTCGGACGCACAAGCGTGTTCTCGCTCCACTGATGAATCATCGTGAAATTCAGCGTAGCACCTTTCTTAACGTAGATTTCCGACACGCCCAAATGCGACGCCTTCGGAACACTCGAGTGCTGAACACAGCTGGTGATTATGTTCGCCTTCGACCCTTCCTCCGCGATGATTATGTTGTGAACGCGCTGCTCCAAGTTCTTCTGCGTAATCAGAAGGCACGACTGTAGAGGAAACGTTATCGTAGCGCCCGGCATAATCCGCATGAAGTAGCCGCCGCTCCAGTCCTCCGCCACCTTCTTGGTGAACTCGTCCTTGTTCTTGTCGACGAGTTTCCACATGTAATCGCTCAGCCAAGAGTATTTCTGCAGAGCCGTCTTCGTGTCCATAAGCTCGATTTTTCCCTCGAACATCTCGTTGACTTTCGAGTAAATCGTGGACTGGTCCACATGGTAAAAGGTTCCTGAACGGTCTTTCTCATCCGCTTCCATGCCTGCCTTGTACGTTTCCTCCAGAATCTTGTGCGGAACTTTCATGAGTTCATTTTCATTGCTCAAATTTCCAACCTTCCGTGTTTCTTACTCTGCACGCTACGCATTCTTCGTAGCCAACTTTTTTGATGTCCTCATAAATATGCGTCGGATGCGTGAAACAGTGGAATTGCCCATCCAGCAGCACGCAACCGTACTTGGCTTTAACGTAATCCAGTATGTCGCCCTTATGCGTGATTATCAACGCGGAACTGCCGCTGCGCTCAACGTACCGCTGTAACTCACCCGCGATAAGCCGCAGGCTTTCAACGTCCACGCCAGAGTCAGGCTCATCCAGCAAGAGAAGCTTCGGCTTCAGAAAAATAAGCTGCAGAATCTCCGAGCGCTTGCGTTCTCCACCGGAGAAGCCCACGTTAATGTCCCTTTCCAAGAACTCAGTGAGCCTAAAAGCGTCTATAAGCGCTTGCTCCTCATCGCTGAAGCCGTCAGCGGGCGCTTTTCCTAAACACAGCTTCAGCAAATCAGCCAGTTTCACGCCCGTAATTTCCGGCGGGTTCTGGAAGCTTACCACCATGCCGAGTTGTGCACGTTCTTCAACGCTCTTGTCGGTGATGTCAGCGCCCATGAAAAAGATTTTGCCCGAGACCAGCTCGTACGACGGAAGACCCATTAATGCGCTAATCAAAGTTGTTTTTCCAGAGCCGTTTGGACCGAAAAGAATATGGCTTTCATGAATCTGCAGGCTGAAGGTGACATCTTTTAGGATGAGCTTGTCTTCAACTTTAACCGATAAACCCTTGACTTCAAGTATGTTCATGCCAATCAAGTAGCAATCTTTCCAAAGGAAGATAAACCTTTTGAACAACTCGCTTGAGTGCCTAGACAAGTTAACTGCAAGGATTTCGGTCACAACTAAGTGCTAAGCATTCGGCTGCAGCCCACTAAACTTATGATGTGTATCAACAATTCATAACCCTTTACTTTCAATTTAGAGTTACCTTCTGTACCAGCCTTAGATGGACGGGAAATTAACTTCACATTAACGGGTGAAGGAAAATATGCAAAGCAAATCTCGAAAAACCGTTCAAAACAACTTCATTGCGCTTCTAAATTTTATCGCTGACCCTGCAATAATTGTTGAGGGAAAAGGGCAGTTTCTCGCAGTAAACGATGCATTCACGCATTTAACTGGGTTAAAAAAGAAAGAACTGGTTGGTACGGCGTTCCTTAACGTAAGCAACTTGCCCGCCAAAAGCAAAAAAATTCTCATGGAAAACTTGAAGAAAAGGATGAAAGACATAGTTGTCAAACCATATGAGATTGGATTCACGGATAAAAGTGGTGACAAAAGGTACGCGGAGGTTAAAGCAAAAAAAATCTGCTATAACGGTCAGCCAGCCGACCTTGTATTGTTCCATGACATTACTCGAAGAAAAGAAAATGCACGATGCCTGAAAGAATATTCTGAAAAAATGGAAGCCTTTGTAAATGAGAAGGTTGATGAAATCAAAGCGCAGGAGGAAAAATTTGAAACAATTTTTAACTCATCTCCTGACGCCATCACATTGGTTGATCTGAAAGGAAACATAATTGAATGCAATGAAGCAACACTGCGTCTCCACGGATTTTCGTCAAGAGACGAGTTGATTGGCAAGAGTTCATTCGAACTAATTTCATTGAAAGAACGTCAAAAGGCTTCAAAGTTAATGGCACCCATCTTGAAAAACACGTCAATAAAAAATGTCGAATTGACCTTCTTAACTAAAGAAGGTAAAGAATTCCCTGCGGAAGCCTCAGTTAGTCCAATAACAAACTCTTCGGGAAAGCCTGTGGGTTTTGTAGCAATAACAAAAAACATCTCTGAACGTAAAAAAATCGAAGAACAATTAAGAGCTTCAGAAAAGAATTTTCGGGAAACGCTTGATAACATGCTGGAAGGCTGCCAGATAATCGGGTACGACTGGCGTTATTTGTACGTCAACGACGCTGTTGCTGAACATGGACGCGTGACAAAGGAAGCGCTTTTAGGCAAGACCATGATGGAAGTGTACCCTGGCATTGAAAAGACCAAAATGTTTTCCAAACTTCGAAAATGCATGGAAAACCGGGTCCCCATGTTTATGGAAAACGAGTTCGTATTCGCCGCTGGCATCAAAGGATGGTTTGAGCTTCGCGTTCAACCAGTACCCGAAGGCATATTCATACTGTCAATTGACATAACTGAACGCAAGAAAACAGAAGAAGCCCTAAAAGAAAGCGAAGAGAAATTCAGAAACCTGTCCGAAGAGTCCCCAAACATGATTTTCATATACAAAAAGGGCAGGGTAATTTACGCAAACAAGAAATGCAAGGACCGATGGGATACACAAAGGAAGAGTTCTATGCACCTACCTTCAACTTCTTCACCCTAATCGCCCCCGAGTCACAAAAGAAGCTGAACTCAAGTCACAAGAGACACGCGGAAGGGCAGGAAGTGGCTCCATACGAGTATACTCTTGTCACTAAAGCATTAAAAAGAATTAACGCCGTTTTAACGTCAAAATTGATAAAATACGAAGGAGAAAACGCCACACTTGGAATAGTGACAGACATCACTGAAGGCAAAAGAATAGAGGAAACCCTCAGACAGGAACGGAACATGCTTGAAGCCGTCACCGAAAACATCGGCGCCGGATTTGCAACTATCAGCAAAGACTATCACATACTTTGGGCTAACAAATTAATGAAACAAATAAATGGCAACTGCGAAGGCAAGAAGTGCTATTCAACATTTAACAAGCTCATCGACGTTTGCCCTAATTGCGGCGTAAAAAAATTTTTGAGACAGGCGTTCCCCTTGACATTCACGAATACTCTAACTTAGATGACAAAGGTAACCGATTCTGGATAGAACTAATTGTCACCCCAATTAAAGACGAAAAAGGCAAGATAATAGCCGCTTTAGAACTCGCGGTTAATATAACCGAAAGAAAACGCATGCAAAATAGACTGGCTGAGTACTCGCAAAAACTGGAAAAGCTGGTGTCGAAAAGAACGAAGCAGCTGAAGCAGACTCAGGAGAAACTTGTCAAGTCCGAGCGCCTTGCCGCCATAGGCGAATTAGCCGCCATGGTGGGGCATGACCTGCGTAACCTGTTAACGGGAATCAAAGGCGCCGCCTACTATTTGAAAACTAAACACTGCTCAGAAATAGGCAACAAAGGAAAGGAGATGCTGGAAAGCATTGAAAACGCGATTAACTACTCCAACAAAATCGTAAATGACCTGCTGGAATACTCGCGAGAACTAAACTTGGAGCTTACCGAGACCACTCCGAAAGCAATGCTGAAAAAAGCGCTGGCGTCACTTGAAATTCCAGAAAAAATAAAGATAGTAGACGCCACCGCAGACAAGCCCAAGATTAAAGCCGACACGGAACAAATGTGCCGAGTCTTCGTTAATCTAATCAAAAACGCGGTTGACGCCATGCCTGAAGGCGGAACCCTGGCAATAAAAAGCAAAGAAGCCAAAGGCATGTTAAAAATAACCTTCAAAGACACCGGAACAGGGATGACAGAAAAAACTCTACACACACTCAAACGGGGAGTTCCGTTGTTCACAACTAAGGCGAAAGGCATGGGCTTCGGCTTGCCCATCTGCAAACGCATAGCCGAGGCGCACGGCGGCAACCTGTCCTTAGAAAGCAAAAATGGAAAAGGAACCAAAATAACCGTAACCATTCTAGTCCATCCCAAACCAGCAGACGAAATTGAAGAAAAATGGATTTTCAGCGAATCCATGCTGTCAAAGATTACCGCATCACATGGCACTCAACGATAAAAAACAAAATTAAAGATCAACCTTAGCGCTCACAACTAAGCTGCAACAGAAAAGTTTTAAGTGCCACCAGTACACTTTTTGGAGAATAATTAGAGGGCACAACAAACGAAAACTAACCCACTTCATTTAGCCCTGCAGCGCGGAGGTCCATAGCAGTGGACTATGTTTTTCTTTTGATAGCCGTAACCTTCGCTTTCTCGCTGGGCCTAGGGTTCTTACTGGAGAAATATCTGAGGATGCCCTGGATGTTCTCAGCTTTGTTCTTAGGCATCATTTTCTCTTCATTCGGCCTTTTTCAGGGGACACTCCAAGATGAAACGTTCAACGTGTTATCCACGATGGGCATGCTGTTCCTGCTTTTCATGATAGGCTTTAACCTGGAAATCGGACAGATGAAACGCTTCGGAAAACAAATTCTTAAAGGCGCCATCCTTATCGTAACTCTTGAAGCCACCATAGTTGGGACCCTTCTGTTCTTCCTGTTCCCCACGCAAGTAGGTAACTCTCCACTGGTAGCCATTGTGGTAGCTCTCTCCTTCGCCACTGTCGGAGAAGCCGTTCTTTTACCCATCTTGGCAAAATTCAGCCTGCTTAGAACTAAATTTGGGCAACTCACCCTCGGCATAGGGACCTTAGATGACATCTTGGAAGTGTTGACTCTGATAATGATTCCGTTCCTACCAATATTCCTCCCCACCCTTCACATTCAAGGTTTCCCAGACCCCACCTTCGTGGTGTTGGATTTAATCGGCATTTTCATTCTCACCCTCATTTTGGTGAAAATCGCGTCGAAAATAAAACATTTATTGAGTAACAACGTTAACTTCGGGTTTATTCGCCCCCTCATAATCATGCTCATATTCTTCTCTTTCGTGGTTGTCGGCAGTTTCGTTTTCGAAAGCCTAGCTGCTATCAGCGCCATTTTCGGGGGCATCGTCGCCCGAAGCTTGTTGCCTACAGAAAACTTCCGAAGCGACGAAAAAGTCGTAAACTTCTTAGGATACATTGTCTTGTCGCCCATGTTCTTCCTAAGCGTGGGCGCAAGCATGTCCTTCGCCTCAATTCTTGTTTACCCCATCCTCATAGCGGTTATATTGGTCTCTACACTCGGCGCAAAACTGTCTGGTGCGTACTTGCTGTTTCGGAAGATGTTGGGAAGAAAACACTCGCTGCTTCTGGGTTTGGGACTTAGCGTAAGATTCAGCACAGGCCTCATCGTGCAGTACGTTCTGCTTATCTCTGGATTGATTACGCTGGACTTGTATTCGGCACTTATCGCTTCGGCGGTGGTCATGACGCCAATAATTCTAGTCGCTCTTCCTTACGCTTTATGCAGGGAAAAAGACTCGTTATGCCTTGAAAGGCAGCCTCCGCCTACACTCACCTGAAAAGCAAACGAAAAATATGTTGCATCCTCCTCTTCTTTTTTGTTGCGTACTTGCACAAAAGTGGTCGAATGGGGTATATCGGTTCGTATTTACGATTTTCTCGTGTCCAACGAAACCTTTTCTATTACTAGCGACATTTAAGGCGCTGCAATGGAACCTACGGCATACACTTTGCCGTCGTTTGAACCAATGTAAAGTACGCCATTAGCAATGGAAGGAGTTGATTCTACGTGGTTTTCGGTTGTATACCTCCATATTTCGCTGCCCGTTGAGGAGTCTAAAGCATAGACGTTGTTATCCTTTGAGCCAATGTAAACTACGCCATTAGCAACGATGGGACTTCCATTCACCTCGTTGCCCGTTGTGTAGTTCCATATTTTATTACCTTTTGCGGCATCGAAAGCATAGACGTTGTGGTCATCTGAACCAATAAACACCACGTTGTTGGCAACTGCTGGAGAAGACTCCACACGACCGCTGGTGGTGTAATTCCATATCTTTTCGCCACTTGCAGCGTCCAAAGCATAAACAGTGTTGCCTGAGCCAAAGTAGACTTTGCCGTTAACAACAGCGGAGGAAGAATATATCGGACCCAAAGTTTGGAAGTTCCATATTTGTTTTCTCGTTGCCGTGTTCAAAGCGTAGGCAGTATCATGTGAGTTAACGTAGATCACTCCGTTAACGACTGCTGGAGAAGACCACACAGAATTACTCGTCTCGAAACTCCATATTTTGTTGCCCATTGCTGCGTCTAAGGCATATAAGTTGTCGTCGTTTGATCCGACATACACCACACCATCGACAACAGCAGGAGCAGAATACACATCCCCTCCGGTGGTGAAACTCCATATTTCGCTTCCTGTTGCTGCATCTAAGGCGTACACGTTGCCGTCATCTGATCCAAAATAGACAACGCCTTCTGCAACCGTGCAAGAAGACTCCACTCTATTACCGGTCTGGAAGCTCCACATTTTGTTGCCCGTTCCCGCGTCAACCGCACATAGTCTGCCATCATTTGAGCCGAAATAAGCTACGCCATCAACAACCGCAGGCGAAGGATACTCTATAGTCATTTGCGTTGAGTAGATCCACAGAGTCTGATTAGTGAGCGGCCCCGTTGAAATTGAGCAACCTGTGCGAGCAAAATTCTGACGGAATGTAGGTGACCAGCCCACATCAGACGGCGGCGGGGACTTTTGAGGCTGTTGTTGCTGAAAAACCACGTAGACCCCAATCACTAAGATAACTATAACTGTTGGAGCCAAAAGCGCTACGATTGTTTTTTTCCTGAGTAATCTCCTCAGCTCCCTAGCTTAGGTGGATAATCCAACCATGTATAAAAAGTTTTTCCAAAAATCACCCAATGAACGCGGCATGCTTGTAATGGAAGTGGGTTTCGAGCACTACGTTAAGATTAAAGGACATAATCTTTTGAGAAAACGAAAATAAGAACAAAAGATGCAACGGATTATTCCAAAACTCAAGGGATTATCTCGCACCCGTTGTACTTCATGAACTCAAAATCGTTCAGCTGGACTTTTCCTTCATCAATCAGCTTGTTAATGCGGGGCAACTTCGTCTTCATCGCGTTTATCAGACCTTTCACAGTACAGCAAACTTCGGCGTAAGCTTCTTTGTTCCAACGGTTGGTTACGTTCGCGTAGAGGCAACGGCCGCCGCAGACACATAGAACGTCACATTCGGTGCAGGGTGCGCCCACGAAGATTTTTTTCGGCTCAAGCGGATTTGTCTGGGCTATGTGGCCTGAATAGTATTTTTTCATTCCCCACATAGTGGGGCACGGTATTATGTAGCCGTCGGTTTGGATGGCGTAGTTTATCCATCCGCCTCCGCAGCGGAGAAGGCTGGATTCATTGTGCAAAAGCGAGTGGGCAACGCCTAACAGTGGATAAAGCCTGAGAACTGTTCCCTGAGTTTCCATTTGGTCAACCCAGAACTGGGCGAGCCGCGCGACGCCTGGAATGTAACTGGTTTCGCTCCAGCGCTTAAAATTGCGTCTTGCGTAGTCGTTTCCCCAGAAACCCGCGTTGAGCTGCCAGTGAACCGAAGAGAACTTGAATTCCTTGTTGCTCAAGAGCCGCCTGACCTGCTTGTAGATGTCGGTCTGTTCCATCACCGTCATTCTCGCAATCAGTTCGCCTCTGAAACCTTTATGCGCTATCCGCTTCACGTTTTCTATGACTTTTCTGAAGGTGCCTTTTCCCCTGTAATAATCTGTTAACTCTTCGTCGCCGTCCAAGGAAACCAGAATCGTGTGAAAACGGTTAACGTATTCAGGCTCCAAGCGGTCCAAGAGCAAGCCGTTTGTCTGAATCATAAAGTGCCGCGGCTTCGCTAAGTCCATTATCTGGCGGATTTCATTCGCACAGAGCAGAGGTTCGCCGCCGTAGAAAGTCAAAACGCAATCAGGGTCATGTTTGCAAAGCTGGGCTAACAGCGAGAAGTCGTAATTAGCTTTTTTCGGCAAAGAATAGTCCACGTCAATTCCTGAAAAGTCTTCATCAAAATCCTCCAAGGACTCGCCGAAGCAGTACCTGCACTGCAAATTGCATTCAGACGTCAGGACTACGTGGAAGAACATGCTCGCTAATGAGCGCAAAGCGGCTTAATAGTATTTTTCTGCCTGCTTCAAAATTTCGTCTATATCTTTGTTAGCCTCGATTTCTACTCCATCATCCGCGTCTTTTCCTTGGCTGTTCTCATCTTCTTTTTCTTGAGCCTTTGTGGCTTCTTTCCGGGCTTTCTCGAGGTAATTTTCCAGTTCGCGTTTCTTCATGATTTTATCAGGTAAAGTCTCAGGAGCATACATCAACGGCAGAACGGCCAAGAAAAGGAAAAAGCTAGCAATAGAAAACGCGGTGTTCACGTTGATACTTCCAATGAAGGGCTCAACCAGTACTGATAAAAAGTTCGATAAAAGATAAGGCAATCCGCCTATAACATAATATTTTTCCTTTCTATTGCTTTCAGCTAAATCGCCCCATAACACCATGAAAAAAATAACCGAAAACATTCCCCAAGAAACACCGTCAAGAATCAGGTAGAGGTAATGGGAAAAAAGCATTTCTGGCACTAGACTTAGTGCGGCATATTCGGTACCCAGCAGTATAAAGCCGGCTATTATCCCTCGTTTCCTACCTACCAAATCAGCAAATATGCCGCCTATCAACGCGAAGATTGCGCTGATTGCGAACTCTGCAGAAATTACAAAGCTGTAAAAATCACCAAAAATTGTCTCAACTATGGGTGCTTCAATCCAGTTTACTAGACAAAACAGGACCCATGGAATGAGATAAAGAATAAGCCTCCGGTCGCGTAGAATAGACGAATTTGAAGGATCACCTTGGGAGCTTTCAAAGCTCACTTTCCTCATAAAAAGCATGAATAACACCAAACCAAGACCTCGCCAAATTGGAAGCACAAAAAGTGACACGGAAGAACCAAGCAAACTCCACGAATAAAGGAGAACAAACATTGCTATCGCTGAAACTCCATATGTTATGCCTCCTAGGCGCCCGCGAGTTTCAAAACGTGTCAAGTCGGCAAAATAGGCAAGAGCTGAAGGAAGACCCAGCCCTATTGAAATTCCTTGAAACAATGATACGGCAAGAGCAACTGAATAACTGCCTGTTTCAATTAAGTTAAACAGCATCGAGGCAATAATGCCGAGAAAAATCCATAATAGCAGAAGGGCATTTCTTGACTTTCTAAACATATAATGGCCTAGAATTGCGGAAACAGCAATCCCCGCATAAAAACCGCCAAACAATCCCCAAGTTTCCGCGAGAGCCATTTGGAGATTAGTCACTACACTGGTGAAAACAACAGACATAAAACTGTACCATGAAAAGCTGTTGACTACAAGAATGAAAGCGGGAATGAATTTGTTCCACTCAATTTTAGGATGAATCCACGTAGCTCTTAGCTTCATTTTGGAGACTTAGCCTTTATTTCAAAACAAGTCCAATTTAGATAAAATCTTTATGTTTCGCAAATCTGTAGCGGTGTTCAACAGTTAAATTTAAGTAGTAATGTTGTACAGGTATACGGATAGAGGAAGGAGTAATGGCGAAGAAAAAGGTCCCAGTGCGATATGGGCCATAAATTCTGTTAAAATCACAGGTCTTCTAACATAGCTAATGCTATGCTTGTTAGTAACAACTTTACGGGTGACTCTTTAAGATTTGAGATGAAGCTAGATGCTTCATTCACTGTACGCTTTAGATAATTTCGCAGTTCCGCTACTTCTTTTGTTTTGAAGGCAACGTCACAAATTTTCTCTAACTGCTGTTTTGTCACATGCTTTTGTGAAAGAATCTCCAGGATAATTTTTTTTGCCTTTGAGTTTTGAAATGCGCAAAGAACAGGTATCGGCAGATATTCATTCTTCATCCGCTGATATAGTTCTCCTGGCTCAAATACGTCAACAAACTCCTCTCTTAAAGTCATCAACATCCCCAGATTTTTCCCGTATTTAGCTAAAGATTCAGCTTCTTTAAGTGATCCGCCGCCGATTATGGCGCCTAACCTCATGTCTGCCTCAACGCTTGAAGCTTTTAATTCCAAGACCTTCTTGTACTCTTCCAGCGTGATGTCCATTCTTCCCTTTAGACTCTGTTCTAGGGCGTGTGCACTTCCAAGTTTAAAGAGAAGGGTTTCAAGCGTCTCAACAACTCTTTTTATCTTGTCTCTTGGCATCTTGTCATTTAGCTCAAAAAGCAAAGTGAAGCCTTTTATCAAAAATGCATCACCTAAAAGCACGGTCATGCCTTTTCCGAATTTTCCAAAAACGGTTAGCTTCCCCTGCTTTTTCTTCGACCCGTCAATTAAATCATCATGTATATCAAAACTGGCGGTTAACATGGACAAAACTGCCTGAAACGATATTGCGTCGTCGGGGTTGCCACCTACCGCTTCGCAAGCTAACGAAAACAAGCCGGGATGTACGAAAATTTCCCAATTTGATGTATAATATTCAAGAGCTTCTTGTGCCAGCTCGCTCTCAATTTTCTCAGATAAAATTGACCTTCTTGCGAATTTAAGACCCTTTTCACTTCTTTTCTTTAGGATTTCGACAAACCTGTTAGGTCTTTCTGTTTCCTTTTCAGAACTCATAATTTTTGTTTTATTATTTGTTCTATTTAAGGCTAACAGGATTTAGTCTAAAGGCTTATTGAAGGGCGAAAAGGCGATGGCCTGTTTTTGCCAAGAAATTTCTGAATACAAATGGAAGCCACAATGCTAATCCTGCATTGCTATAAAATTTTGAGACGTTACCCGCGGCATTATACAATTCGTCACCGTAATCTTTTCGCCAATATTGATCAAAAAGAGGGATGTCTCCGTCCAAGAAAGCCCTGCCACATAGCTGACCACCCTTCATAGCATAATAAATGCCTAAACCGCCTATTGGGTTTACATGTCCAGCTGCGTCTCCGATTAACGCCCAACTGTTGCTTGTACAGGGCAAATTAAAAAAACTTTTCTTCCAAACTGCGGGAATTAAGTGCGCGAAAAAAGAGCCTTCTAAGTTTCTCAACCGTTTTCCAGCAGGATGCAAGGCGATAAAACTGTCCAATGTTTGTTTTAGTTTGTTTCCTGTTTCTCGACTTCCTATGCCTACATTTACTTTGGCTTTTTTGGGGAAAATCCATATGAAGCCTCCTTTTTGGACGTACCGCCGGGAATAATAGACTTCCACACTGTTTTTGGCGAAATTTTTTTCTATATATTCGTTTGAACAGGAAAAATCATAACCCGCCGTTACAGCTAAAAATTTTTGAGGGAAGGGTTTGTAAACATACTTCCTTATAAGTGAAGGACAGCCGTCAGCGCCTACAAGCAACTTTACATCTATGCTTCTCCCGAGGTTCGTGCTCAGAGTCCAGTTTTCACTATTTTTTTTCACTTCAGTTACTTTCTCGTTGAAAAAAGTCACGCTTCTATTTTTCAACGCCCTTTGAAGCAAGTATTGATCAAAATTTTTTCTCGACACCAAGAACTGGGAAGGCTCAAAAAGAAAATTGGTGCGTAATCCGAATCTCTCGGCTAAATTCCATTTTACCTCATTTTCCAAGAGCATTTTTGGGATGTCAAATTCTTCAACTACCCTGTCTTCGATGAATCCTCCACATGGTTTTTCCCGCGGGTGCGAATGATCAAAAATAGCCACCTTGACGCCAGCTTCTCCTAAAATTTGTGCACAAGCAGATCCCGCAGGTCCGGCTCCGACAATCCCTATTTGAAACATTCCTGATGACATCTTTGCTGTTTTATGTCTTGTTTTGTATTTGTTCTTTTAGGTTAATTAAAGACTATTATGCAAAACGAAAAGCGTTTTACGTTCTTTTTTGCTACATACAGCGTGTGGGTTCGGAGGGCGGAGTTGTTTTCGTTGTGGGAAGCAAAACTCTTAATAGCCTACGGCTTAATTCAACAGTTTCATGAGCCAGACGAAGCAAATCGAGGAGAAATGGCAGAAAAAGTGGGAAGCTGCTCGAGTATTCGAGGCTGACCCTGACCCGAAACGAGAGAAAATGCTTGTTACTTTTCCTTACCCTTACATGAACGGTCCCTTGCACGTGGGACACACGTTCACCGCAACGCGAGTTGACGTTTACGCGCGTTTTAAGCGCATGCAAGGCTACAACGTGCTTTGGCCTTGGGCTTGGCACTGGACGGGTCAGCCGCTTTTGGGTGCGAGCGCGCGGGTGGCGAAGGGCGACGAGGCGTTCATACGCGTTTTACGGGAAGTTGACGGCGTGCCCGAAGAGGAGCTGAAGCGGTTTGTTGACCCCCTTTACATGGCTCAGTACTACACCAACGAGGGGCGAATGGTTGCGAAGCGCATAGGCTTCTCGATTGACTGGCGGCGTGAGTTCAACACGATTTTTCCAACTTACCAGAAGTTTATTGAGTGGCAGTACACGCGCCTGAAAGAGAAAGGCTATGTCACAAGAGGCACGCACCCTGTTGTGTGGTGTCCGAAGGATCAAAGCCCCACAGGCGACCACGACCGCCAAGTAGGGGAAGGCGTCACACCTGAAGAGTACACCCTCATAAAGTACAAGCTGGACGACAAAACCTTCTTGCCCGCGGCAACGTTTAGGCCTGAAACAATCTACGGCATAACCAACATGTGGATAAACCCTGACGCCGCGTACGTGGAAGCTGAAGTTAACGGGGAACCTTGGATAGTAAGTCAGGAAGCTGCGGAAAAACTCAAAGAGCAGGAACGCAAGGTAACCGTAAAACGCGTGTTCAAAGGCAAAGAGCTAATTGGGAAAACCTTTGAAAACCCAATTACAAAAGCCAAGTTTCCAATACTGCCTGGCTGGTTTGTGGATCCGAAACAAGCCACAGGTGTGGTCTACAGTGTGCCTGCCCACGCTCCTTATGACTGGCTTGCGCTTAAGGACTTGCAGGAAAAACCCGAAGTGCTCAAGGATTTCGGCGTTAACCCCGAGGTGGTGAAGCGGATCAAGCCGATTTCGATAATCAAGGTTGAAGGCTTCGGTGAGTGGCCAGCAGTTGAAATTGTCGAGCAGATGGGCATAAGAGACCAGAATGACCCACGCGCCGACGAAGCCACGAAAGCTTTGTACAAGAAAGAATTCCACGGAGGAGTGCTCAAAGAGAACTGTGGACCTTACGCTGGAAAAACGGTGCGTGAAGTCAAGGACGTTCTTATTGATGATTTCAGAAAGCTCGGCGTGGCGGACAGCATGTACGACCTACCTGACCCCGTGGTTTGTCGTTGCATGACCCAGTGCATAGTTAAGATACTTTCTGATCAGTGGTTCCTAAACTACTCGGACCAGGCATGGAAACAGAAAGCAAAAGAAACTGTGGCGCAGATGAAGATTTACCCTGACTCTGCAAGACAGTGGTTCATAGCGGTTATCGACTGGCTGAAGGAGTGGGCTTGCGCCAGAACCACCGGGTTCGGAACGCCGTTGCCGTGGGGAAAAGGCTGGATCATCGAAACCCTCAGCGACTCCACCATCTACATGGCGTTCTACACCATAAACAAGCACGTACGCCAGCACGACATCAAACCTGAAGCGCTTACGCATGAGATTTTCGACTACATCTTTTACGGCAAAGGCAGCGAAGACGCGCTCAGCAAAGCTTCAGGATTAAGCATGGAACTTTTGAGGGAGATGCGGGAGGAATTTCTGTACTGGTACCCCTTTGACCTCCGAGTGTCCGCAAAAGAACTTGTACCGAACCACCTGACTTTCTGCATATTCCATCATGCTGCGTTGTTCCCGCGAGAGCAGTGGCCACGCGCCATGGGCGTGAACGGCATGCTCATGATTGCGGGGAAGCAGATGCACAAGTCGAAGGGTAATTTCGTGACCATGAAGAACGCCGTGGAGCGGTATGGTGCTGACGCCACGCGGTGCGCGCTTCTGTTGGGCGCCGAGGGTATGGATGATCCTGACTGGAGAGGCGAGAACGCCGCGGACATTCAAAGTAAACTGCAGGCTTTAAGCAACCTTGCTTTGGGCATAGTTGAGACCGCTAACAGTGACGAGGCAGGGCACATGGAGAAGTGGCTGCTCAGCAGGCTGCAGCAGCGCATCGCGGATGTCACTCAAAATCTTGAGGAGATGAAAACAAGAACAGCCGTGGAGGTTGCATTGTTTGAAGTGTGGAATGACTTTCGCTGGTACGCTCGCAGGAAAGGGAAAACTGAGGCAAAGGCGGTTTGTGAGGCTTTGGAGGTGTGGCTTAGGCTTCTGGCGCCTTTTGCTCCTTACGTGTGCGAGGAATTATGGAGTGCAGCGGGAAAAGACAGGTTCATTTCTTTGGCTGAGTGGCCGCAGCTTAACGAGGCTGTGGTGGATGCGCTTGCGGAAGAGCGGGAGAACATGCTAATCGACTTGGTTGATGACACGTTGAACGTCTTGAAAGCCACGAAAATTGCGCCTTCGAGGATCTGCTATTACTCGGCTGCTGGTTGGAAGTGGAAAGTGTACCGCAATTTAGTGGCGAGGGCGGTTGAAGGCGACGTCAAAGTGGGTGAGGTTATGAAGGAGTTCGCCAAAGACTCAACTTTAAGAGAGAACATGAAGGCGATTGCCGGCTTCGTTCCAAAAGTGTTGAAAGCTTTAAGCAAGTTGCCGGTTGAAAGAAAAAGGCGGCTCGCAACCGTTGATCTTGCCGGCGAAAAAGAATTTATCGAAAGCGCCATCGACTTTTTAGAGGAAAGGTTCAGCGCCAAAGTTTCTGTTTACGGCGAAGAGGATGGGGCGCTTTATGACCCTAGAAAGCGGGCGGCGTTGGCTATTCCAGGTCAACCTGCGATCTACATCGAATAGTCAGAAGTGTCAGGGAAGGTTTATCATGCCCACGAAATACCGAAGATACGCATTGAAATCAAAACAGGCTAAGCAGCTTCTAAACGAGATTTCTGAACGACTGAAAATTAACTTGGACGCCGCTTTTGGTTCAAAGACAAACGTTGAAGTTGTCGAAGCGGATGTCGGCAAAATTTATCTGGTAAACGGCAAACCGTTATTCTTCAAAGCTGGAGAGGCTCTTCTGCCAACGCTGCTTTTCCAAGATTTCACTTCGCAGGCGCCGAAAATCGTGGTGGACATGGGAGCGGTTCCTTACGTGTGCAACGGTGCGGATATTATGGCGCCTGGAATCGTCAGGGTTGACGGCGAATTCGACAAGGGCGCGTTGGTTCTAGTTATGGACGTAAAGCATGGAAAACCGCTTGCCGTGGGCGAGAGCCTTTATGACGCGGAAACCGCTCGGAACACCAAGCAGGGTGCCATTGTCAAGAACGTTCATTTTGTAAGTGACAAAATTTGGAATTTCGCCAAAGCATTGGCAGATTAACACTTGCCTTACTGCAGT
>CAZPND010000010.1:0-32675 GCA_964587975.1 uncultured Candidatus Bathyarchaeia archaeon | reverse complement strand
TGCCATTATGCTACGCCTTCAGTTTTTCTCGTTTCAGTATTTCCCTTGCCACAATGACGCCTGATGCTGAAGCTTGAATTAAGCCTCGAGTGACGCCAGCGCCGTCGCCTATGGTGAACATGTTCTGGATTTTGCTTTCTAACACGTTGTTCAGTTGCAGATGCGACGAGTAGAATTTCACTTCTATCCCGTAGAGCAGCGTGTCTCTCGAGTGGATTCCAGGCGCGATTATGTCTAAGGCTTGAAGCATTTCACGTATGTCGGATAAGTAGCGGTAGGGCAACACGAAGCTTAAGTCCCCAGGCGTGGCATTCTTCAACGTGGGCTCAACCACGCTGCGAGCGAGCCGTTCAGGAGTTGAGCGCCGCCCCGAAACCAGATCGCCTAGGCGCTGCACCATTACACCGCCGCTGAGCAGGTTTGAAAGTCTGGCGACGTATTTCCCGTAGGCTATGGGTTCCCTAAAAGGCTCAGTAAACGATGTACTAACTAGAATGGCGAAGTTCGTGTTCTCCGTTTTTCTTTCGGCGTAACTCTGCCCATTGACAGTTAAGACGCCGTCGTAGGATTCTGTGGTGACTTCACCATAAGGCGAAACACAGAAAGTGCGGACTTGATCATCAAAAAGCCGCGAGTAATACACAAGCTTCGGTTCATAAAGTGTCTTGGTTAATTCTTCCATGACTGAGGCTAAAACTTCGACTCGTACACCTACGTCAACAGGGTTGTTCACGGTTTTTAAGCCGCGGACTTGCGCTTCTGTTTGCAGCCATTCGGCGCCGCTTCTGCCGGGTGCGATTATCACGTATTTGCTGGTGAATTTCTCGCCGTTTACGGTTTCAACGCCTTTGATGGTGTGGTTTTCGGCGATGAGTCCTTTCACGTCTGTTTTGGGTTGAAACGTGATTTTGCTGTTTAGTTCTTGACGCATCTGCCGCAGGGTGTCGGCGCATTTTTCGGTGCCCATGTGGCGGACTTCCTGTCTGATCAGTTTTAGTCCTGCTAAGGATGCGTTGCGTTCGATTTCGTCTACTTTCTCTTGGTCTCCGCCGTAAACTTGTTCGCTTGCGCCGAACTTCAAGTAGACGTTGTCAACGTAATTTACGAGCGCTTTAAGCTCTTTCTGAGAAACGTACTGGTTGAGCCAACCGCCTACTTCGGTGGATAACGTGAGTTTGCCATCACTGTACGCGCCTGCTCCGCCCCAGCCCGAGAGAACCGAGCATGGCTCGCAGTGGCGGCATTCAAATCCTCGGCTTGAGGGGCACTTGCGTTGGTCTATGTCTTGGCCTCTGTCGAGTATTAACACGTTGAGGTTGTTCTTTTCCGTTAGCTCTAGCGCTGAGAATATTCCTGCTGGACCTGCACCGACTATTATTACGTCGTATTTCAAAGGGCATCTCCCCCTGGAACCCAAAGTTAGATGTAACAACTGGCATATATTTGTTCGTGAGTTTTTTCTTGGAAAAAGGTGCCTGCTGCCTGTCTGTCAAGTATTTCAACATACTGGCTATCTTTTGGAGATATATCTCGAGAACATTTATATCGCCGCGGAACCCTTCAATAAACATGACGTGAGCATGGCAACCAAAACAAAAAACGAAAACATGGACCAATTAATTTCGGACTTCTCACGCTTCTACATACTGACCATCCTTTACGAAGGACCCGCCCACGGCTACCAGATAATCCGTCGCTTCAAAAAAAGAGTTAAAAAAGAAGTAAGCCCAAGCCTCGTGTACCCGTTTTTGAAGCAGCTGGAAAAGAAGGGCTTGGTTAAGCACACAGTTAAGCCTGTGGGTGAGAAGGAACGGAAAGTCTTCGAACTCACCCCGGAAGGCAGAGAACTGTGCACTGGACTTTTCAAACGCTTTGCCGACCTCGTTTCAATCGCCATTGAGCCCAGCCTTTACGTTTGCGCCCACTGCGGCTGCAAGGTCTACGAAGGAGGCTACCGCGAAGTCATAGAGGGAAAAGACACAACCTTCTGCTGCATGCACTGCGCTGGCTCTTACAAAGAAACATGGAAACTCGCTAAGAACGCCTCGCAAAAGTGAAGCGTGCAAATAAAGAAACGGGTTGTTAGCGTTGTTGGCTAATCTTTTATGGCTTCTATGAGGCTCATGACGTTCCAGAGTTTTACTCGCGTGTAGGGCGGCATGTTGGGGTCTTGCAGTATCTCGTCTAAAAGTGAAACGGCGTTTGAAGCCCGCACTGCAGGCGTGTACTCTGAGCTTTGCAGAGCGCCCATCGCGTCTTTTGCCGCGCGTCTGATGTTCCTCGGGGTCGTGCTGTCTTCCGAGACCATACCAAGCACAGCTAGCGCTTGATTAATTTTATCCTCATACTCTTGAGCTTTTTTCTTCCGCACCATAAACTTCCACCTATGGAATTCGCAGTAATTAAGTTATATAAGCTTTAACAAGTATTTATGTTAGGGTTCTGAAATGCAAGGAAAAACTGAGGATAAACCCATTAAACGCATGGCTGACCTGCTGCGGCAAGGCGCCACTTTAACAGACTTGTCCTGTCCCGTCTGCGCTTCGCCGCTCTTCAGGTTAAAAGACGGAACATTGTGGTGCGCGAAAGACGAAAAGAAGGTAATCGTGGTAAAAGAGGGCGAAGAACCAGAAAAAACGGTTACCACGGCCTATGACAAACTTGAGGCGACGCTTCTGGCGAAGGTAGATGACATCCAGAACAAGATTCAACAAACCGACAACATGGATGAACTGCAGAAACTAAGCGCTGCACTATCCGAGTTACTGAACAACCTCGAAAAAATCCAAAAAATGAAAAAACGCTGAGCAGGAACCCTTTGGAGATGTTAGGGCTTTACAATAACTTTCCCTTAAACATCCACAGAATCGACACTTTTTCAACGCACTTTTCAAGCAAGAGACTCCAGCAAAGGATGCTGCAGGTTCTCTGTGAAGTAAACCGGGGAAACTTCAGTTTTGAGGATGTCGCCTGCCCAACAGTGCCTGACTGCACCATAATCTTTGAAGTAGGTTTAGCTGAGGCTGAAAGCTTTAACTACATAGACGAAGAAGAAACAAAGAAAGTGCTCAGCGCTTTAAGGAAAGCGCCCCTTCAGACCATGGATTTCTTTTGCGCCGTACGCTACTATAAAGGGCGTGGAGAGAAGAAGAAACCGTTAAAGTTTGATTATTACATGATGCGCGCCCTCTTCGGCAAGAGCGCCGTGGAAATCAGGGTTTTTCACGAGCGAGGCCCAAGGTATATTTCGCCTGAAGACCTGGTCAGTTTTCTGGTGACCAAAGTCAACGAGACATCGGCGAGACAGATTTTGAAAAAAACCAGCCCGTCTGAAATAGAGGACGAGAGTTAACCTATAGAAAAGCATCTGACTATAGCCGAAAGCTATAACTGCAAGAATTATACCGTAAAAGTGACGGCTTCGAATTTAAATAAATAGTTAACAACCGCAAAGGTTAGAACGCACTGAAGGAGAAAAGGTATGATTCCGATTGAGGTTTCCTCTCTAAAAAAGTACTACGGCGAAATAAAAGCAGTGGACGAAATATCCTTTACCGTTGACGAGGGCGAAATCTTTGGTCTCCTAGGACCTAACGGCGCAGGCAAAACAACCTCAATAGAGATCATGGAGGGGTTTCGGAAAAAGGATGGCGGCGACGTTAAGGTACTGGGTCTTGACCCGTGGAAAGATGGTTACGAGTTGCACAAGAAAATCGGCGTCATACCCCAAGAATTTACGTTCTTTGAAAAAACAAGCCCTCGGGAAGCGATAATTTATTATGCGGACCTTTTCGGCATCAAAGTGGACCCTGATGAAATCCTGAGGGAGGTTTTGCTGGAAGATTCCGCCAAAGTCATGTTCGATAACCTTTCTGGAGGGCAGAAGCAGAAGACCGGGCTTGCTCTTGCGCTGGTTAATTCGCCTGAACTTCTTTTCCTTGATGAACCCACCACCGGATTAGACCCGAACGCACGAAGAGCCATCTGGGAAGTCATCAGGGGATTGAAAGCAAAGGGCAAAACCATAATTCTAACCACCCATTACCTTGATGAGGCTCAGCAGCTTTCCGACCGAGTAGCCATCATGAATCTAGGACACATCGCGGCTATAGGAACAGTAGACGAAATCATTGCAGAACATGGTTCAGGAGAGAGGCTGGAAATTCACGGCAGCAAAAAATTAGCCGACTACATAAAAAAGAACACCAGCTTGAAGGTGGAGTACCGCGAAGGCATGGTAAGCATCCAGCTCAAACAGAAGATTGACGCCTTAGCGGCGTTGGCGACTGCTGAGCAGTCAAAGCTGGATTGGGGTGAAATCCAAACGCGCCGTGACAGCCTAGACGATGTGTTCATCAAGCTTGTAAGCGGAATGGTGGATGAGCACGGCGAAATTATAGTTGAAAGCAAAAACAGAAACGTAAATGGTTAAGGGAGGCGCTGGGAAAAATGGTTAGTGCAAAAAGAATCGCGTCGGATTTTCGAGTTTTTAGCCGCGGATATCTGCGAAACAAGTTTGGGCTGTTCTTCGGTTTGGTATTTCCTGTGATTCTTATCGTGATTTTTGGCGCCATCTTCTCAGGTAATTCTTCAGGAACAATAGCGGTTTACACGCAAAACCAGGACACGGGTCCGTTTCTTTCTCCCCAAATGGATGTAGCCGCGCAGTTTGTGCAGGCACTTAACGGTACCGCGCCTGACGGCACGAGAATTAGTGACACCTGGCCCATTCGAGTTGAATTAGTGGATTCTTCAGAGAACTTCACAAAATACCTCGCGGACCATTCATCATCTGACGGAATCATTATTCCAGCGAATTTCTCAGCCAACTATCTAGCGGGTAAGGCTGACAGCGTCACAGTTTACGGTAATCCTACCTCAAGCACCAGCGGCATCGTGTCAGGCACCGTTAACGGAGTGATAAATTTGTTCAATCTGAAATACTATAACTCGAACGCCATCCCAATTATCAGCATAACATCGACTACCGTCAACACTGAGCAAACCCAGTACGTTGACTTCTTAATTCCCGGCCTCATCGGCTTTTCTATACTCGTCAGCCCCATGTTCTCTCTCGTTAACATATCCTCTGAATACAAGAAGACCAAACTGTTCAAGCAGCTGAGTTTGACGCCGCTCACCAAGATGGAGTGGTTAGCCTCGAAGGTGCTCTGGTACATCGTTTTGACAGCGGTCAGCTTTCTGCTGATGGTTGTCGTGGGCGTCTTGCTGTTCGACGCACACGTCACGTTAACTGTTTGGCTCATACCCTTCCTGCTATTGGGTCCGACGCTTTTCGCTTCGTTAGGCATGCTTGTGGGAACGATAACCAAGAATCCTGAGACCGCAGGCGTAATCGGAAACATTGTGACGTTTCCCATGATGTTCCTCGCGGGTACGTTCTTCCCCATCAGCATCATGCCTCATTACCTGCAGAATATCGCGCATGTTCTCCCGTTGTATTACGTAGTTGAGGGGTTGAACAACGTCATGGTGTACGCGAACTATACTGGAGCACTGATTGACATAGCGGTTGTTGGGATAATCACGATTGTTATCTTCGCAGCTGCGGTGAGGCTGTTTAAGTGGAGAGAAGATTAACCAGCTCAGCGAGGGTTAGGTCTCCAAAAACTTCAAAACCAAAGCATACAGGGCTTCTGCCACTTCATCCTTAGCGCGATTGCCGTCCAGTCTGACAAGCTCGCCCTTCGCCACAAACTTCAGGTAGACATCACGCACCTTCTGTAACGTCTCCATGTTTTCCATAACGGACCTCTTGGACTTCAGGCGATTCATAACGGTTTCCAGTTCTACATCTATGAAAACCGCCAAGTCAGGCTTAAGGGCCTGCTCATTTAACGTTTCTATCCATTCAAGGCTGAGGCTGGCGGCGCCCTGATAGGCTAAGGATGAGTAGACGTAGCGGTCAGAAATCACAAGTCGCCCTTCACGCAAAGCTGGAAGAATCTCGTTTTCCACGTGTTCAAAGCGGTCTGCGGCGAACAGCAGGGCTTCGACCACGGTGGAGAGGCGTTTTTCGCCGTAGAGGCAACGTTTGCGGATGAAGGTGCCGATGTTGCCGCGGCTGGGTTCTGCCGTGTAGAAGGCGATGTGGCTTTTCATGAGTTTTTTCGCGAGCAGTTTGGCTTGTGTGGTTTTTCCGCAGCCGTCGAGGCCTTCGATGCAGATGAAAGCGCCTTTTTTGCTCAATTTTTTTCACCTTGCGCTGGTTTAGCGTTACACATTATAGGGAGACTCATAAATATAACTTACAAACGTGGAGGCGACAAGGGTGCCGAAGGCGTATTGGGGTGAAATCAAGGATCCTGTGCACGGTTACGTGTACATCACAGAAGCAGAGAAAGAGATTATTGACTCGTATCCGATGCAGCGGCTTCGGAGGCTGCGGCAGCTGGCAGGGTCAGAGTACGTTTATCCAGGAGCGAACCACACCCGGTTTGAGCACTGCATCGGCGTCATGTACTTGGCGGGCAAGGTTGTGGAGAACCCCAACATTTCCCGAATGGTGACAGACGAAGAAATGGATATGACAAGGGTTGCGGGGCTAATGCATGACGTGGGGCACGGCCCGTTTTCACATGTTTTTGAGCAACTGCTGATTAAAGATTTGGAGAAGACACACGAGGACATCACGTCGTGGATAATCGCGAAAGGCGAACTAAGCGATAAAATCTCGAAGATGGGGTATAAGCCTGAAGAGGTGGGCGCGCTTGCGGTGGGAAAGCTTCACAAGCCAGGCAAAGCCTTTCTGGACCAGATAATAAGCAGCGCCGTTGACGTGGACAAGCAGGACTTCATTGTGAGGGACACGTTTCACACTGGCGCGGAGTACGGGTTCATCGATGTGTTCAGGCTGATTCACGCCTTAGACGTTTTGGGGGAGGATTTGGCGGTGGAGCAGGGCGCGCTGTCAGCCCTGGAAGCGTTCATGATAGCTCGGATTGAATCGTTCAAGAGCATATATTTTCACCGTGTGGGCAGGGCGGCGCAGATTATGCTTGCTATGGCGATGGAGAAGGCGGATGAAGAGCTTGGTTTGACGGCGTTCAAGACGCCTGAGGAGTACTTAGCCATGGATGACTACACGGTTTGGGCGGCGCTGAAGAAGTGCAAGGCGTCTAAGGCGATAATTGACGATTTGGAGCAGAGGCGAATGCTGAAGTGTGCTTATGAGCGGACTTTCTACGAGAAGGACGCGATGGTGTCGAACATTTTTGGGCGCGAGGCGTACCGTCGGCAGATGCAGAGTGAAATCGCGAAGGAAGCGGGGGTGGAGCCTGAGGCTGTTGTGATTGATGTGCCGACCGTGCCTTCGGTGCCTTATCATCACGCGGTGCTCATGGAGTCGATGGAGATACCCGTGTTCAGCCGAAGCCAAGCCGGCAAGAAAACGCCGTATCGCCTGAGCGACATATCAAAAATCATTGAAAACCTGAAGGGATTCATCAACATACTCAGGGTTTACACGAACGCTTCGGACCGCGCAAAAGTAGAACAGGCAACAGCAAAGATTTTAGGCAGAATCCCGGCAACCGCGAAAATATCGTATTAAACAGCGAATATGTGCCTTTCGGGCGGGTGTTCAAGTTTTTGAACCATGCTGTTCAAAAGTCATGTATTAAATGTGGGCAGGCAATTGTTTCCTGCTGTGAAACGATGTGTCAAACGGAGTTAAGCAAATAGGCTTGTTCGGAGTTGCAGGCGTTTTAGTGGCTGCACTGATTATCGCGGGATTTGTGATCGGCAGCAACGTTTTCCAAGTTTCTGGCAAAGGCGTTTTAACACTTCAAGTTATGGATAAACCTGTCGAGCTTGAACACCTTAACATGACAATAGACTGGGTTAAAATACAGGATACAGACGGGAACTGGTACAACCTGACCCTTAATACTGAACCGTTCTATTTCGATCTGCTGGCGTTGCAGAACGTGTCTGAAACGCTCTCTCAAACCGAGATTCCCGCGGGAAACTACACTAAGATTTGGATGCACGTGTTAACTGCCAACGCAACCTATCCTGATGAAAGTGTGGCGAATCTCAGAGTGCCTAGCGACACAATCAAAGTGCTCTTGAAACCGCATCTTAGCTTAGATGACGGCGGCCAAGTGACAGTGTTCATCGACCTTCAACCAGAGGACATTAATTCGATCGCTGTAAGCCACAGCCTGAATCTGCGTCCAGTGATTAAAGCGGTGGTGCCCTACTCCGATTAAGAATGCAAAAATGTGAGGGAAAACTGATGTTGACAACACAATCGACCGCCTTTGACACTTTGCTGCTTCAAGCAATCGACGAAACCCTGAATTCTCTGGGGAAATCAGTTGGGCAATCAATTTACTTCCACATCGAGAACACGCTGAGCGTGGCGCGAACCGAAATCCCTCAAAACCTCAAAGAATTTCAAGAAGGGCTTGAAAAAATCTTCGGCGCAGGCGCACGGTTTATAGAAGTTTTGATCATAAAAAACCTGCACACGAGGATTGGGGGTTCTTTGGCGATGAAGATGCGACAGCAACATGAATTCATTGAATACGTGGATGCGGCTAAGAAAAGCTATGTTGCCGATGACTTCAACTCGGCCTCAGCAAGCCAACCGTGCAGGCGTTCTCTTTTTCAGTTGTTCACGGTTTCTGTCGCCAAGCCTTGAACGTTTCGTACCACATTATTCCCGTGGCAAGCAACCCTAAGACTAGGGCGAAGAGGCTAAAGAAATCTACGCGGTTAAATTGAGTCAAGTAAAAAATCATAAGCGTGGTGAACATGGTGGCGTACAGAAAATGCCGTGGAAGCATGAGCGAGCCGAAGCGCACGAATTGTTTCAAAACCCCAACGTTTACGGCTTTAACCAAGCGGTATTCGCCGTTTGTTTTCTCTGCCAACCCCAATTCAGCCAACTTGTCCAGGTGATACACTGCTAAGGCTGGACTGGAGAACTTGAGCGCCCGTTGGGTTTCTCTCGCGCCAACAACACCGTTCGTTGACCGGAGCAGAAACCAGTAGACACGCAACGTGTTTCCTTTCAAGACGCTTTCAATCTTTTCTTCGCTCATCACCGCTCAACTGCCTATTTTAGCCTACGCACATTATTTAACGTGTGTAAGTCTAATCTGAATTACACAGGCGGCAAACACCGTTTTAGATGGAATTCTTTCCAAACACAAGTTAGAAGTGTCGCTGTTTCAATGAAAAGAAGGGTAAGGTTTATTCGAGTGAAAAAACACTTGCATGATACCTCGGCATAAAGGCGCTCCGGTAGTATAGTCCGGTCAAGTATTCCGGCCTTTCGAGCCGAAGACCCGGGTCCGAATCCCGGCCGGAGCACCACATTTACTTGAAAAAGTATGGTTGACAAACTTTTTCTATTACGCACTTGATTATTAGGGATGTGAAGGATAGTTTATGTTAAGGACTCAATCGAAGAAGCTGAAGTCTTTGGCTGACCTTATTTCTTTAAGCGGGAAAACCGCGTTAATCACTGGTGCAGCGTCAGGCATCGGCAAGGCGATAGCCCGCAGGTTCGCGGAGGCTGGTGCCGGCTTGGAACTTGTTGACGTAAATGAAGAGAAGCTGAAAATTACCTGTAAAGAGCTTTCAAAATTAAGCGTGCAAATAGGCGCTCATAAAGTTGATCTCTGCAAAAAATCGGAGATAGAGCAGTTGTGGAGCAAACTGGAGGGGAAGGAACCAGATATCCTCGTAAATAACGCGGGCATATACCCGATGAAGAATTTTTTGGAGCTGGACGAAGCGTTCTTGCAGAATGTCATGGACATCAATTTGAACTCAACTCTGTGGATGTGCCAGAACATGATAAAAACCAGAATGAAACGCGGGGGCGTGATAATCAATATGGCTTCTGTTGAAGCGGTGATGCCGGTCAAAGAGGACTTGGTGCCCTATGGCTTAAGCAAGGTCGGCGTCATTATGCTCACGAGGTCGTTGGCTGCGGAATACGGAAGAAAAGGCTTCAGAATAAACGCACTAGTGCCAGGCGGGGTTCTGACCCCTGGAACCAAGAACGTTGCAAAACAAGTTCTCAAACTCAACGTTGGCATCATCCAGACAGGCTTAGAATACAGGCACAGGCTGCCATTGGGACGACTAGGCGACCCAGATGAAATCGCGCGTATTGCTCTGGTGCTGGCAAGCGACTTGTCAAGTTACGTTCACGGAACACTGGTTGCCGTTGACGGCGGATTTCTTTCGGCATAAACACAACAAAGCAAAAGAGACAAAGCAGCAGGGCAATGCAAGTAACGCCCAGAAGCATCAAAAACATGCTAATTAATGAACAAGCGCCTATTACCAGCCGTGTGTGATTATCGCTGGCGTGGTTCCTTCTTTCTTGCGTTTCTTCTGTTTCTTCTCGCCCTTGAACTTGTTAATTTTGACCACCCCCGTTTTCAGGTCAACCCAGTACGTGTTGTTCAGGTTTTGATGGTAAACAAATTTTCTCACTGTTCGCATAAGCTCTTTCGCGGATATTTCATCTGACTCTACCTTCAACTCATTACCTTTTGTGGTGACGTCGACTTTGAGGTTTGACTGCAAGAAACTGGAAAGGTTATCCTGTTCATCATGCAACTCCCCCAGATCCACTTTTAACTTGTTTTTGCGCCTAAAGAGCAAGGTACTCAACTTCAGGAATGCAATGGGATTACTAACTTTTAAAAGATGTGCGAATTAGGATTATTCGATTGCGCGCACATAGTAATTGTGCTCAAATCGTAAGGTGGAAGGTTATGCCTCAACTTGTAAAAGGCGGAAAGTACGTGTATGGCTGGTCAAAAGTAAGCGCTAAAGGAAAGATCGCAATTCCTGACGAAGCAAAAGAAGAATACAACCTAGCGGCATGCGATAAAGCCATTTTGCTGCCCGGCAGTAAACGTTCAGGCGGATTCGGATTGACAACAAAAGAACTTTTGAAGAACTCACGTTTACACGTCCTTCTGGATAACTGCCCCGCACTAGCTGAATTTCAAGAACCTGAAGGAAGAGCGGTGAAAATTAACGGAAAAACTTGCTGCTGGATTAAGCTGAACCAAGACGGCAGCATCACGGTTCCGTTGGGAACTCTCAAAATTTACGGAATCAACGCAGGCGACCTTTTACTTTCCGTAAGAGGCAGCAACGTTGCCCTAGGCTTTCCAGTGAGAGGTCCAGTAATTGACGAAGCAAAGAAACATTCCGACATAGAATTGTTCGAATAATTACCCGCCAATTTCGACACCTTAACCTCTTGCAATGTGACAGGTTCAAACATAGATTCTGCACCTAATTTAATCTATATATAGAGGGGCTATAGACTCTTCCGAGCAGCTATCCCGCAGAACAGTAAATAAACACCCCTGCACACCAAGAACATAAAAGGCTCATTACAATGACAGATAACATTTTTTCATCATACAAAACACTCATGACCCGAACCAAAGACCTGATCGTTCTATCATCCGCTGGAGCAATAATCCAGTGGGACATGGAAACCAAAATGCCGCCAAAAGCCGTGGAACAGCGCAGCCAGCAACTCGCGCTCCTAAGCCGCCTAAGCCACAAGATGAGCACAGCACCCGAAAACGGAAAACTTCTAAACGCCCTACTTACAAACCCGCAATACGACGAGCTTGGAGAAGTGGAAAAACGCAACGTCTACCTCATCAAAAAAGGTTATGACGAACAAACCGCGCTGCCAGAAAAGCTCGTCTCCGACATCGCCAAACAACAAGCCATAACCGTAAACACTTGGAAAAAAGCCAAAAAACAAAAAAACTTCGCCATGCTCAAGCCTGAACTGGAAAAACTCGTCGCGTTAAGCAAGCAGGAAGCCCAAATTCTGATGCAAGTGAAAGAAACAGCCACGCCTTATGATGCGCTGTTAGACGACTACGAACCAAAAATGACCTCTGACGCCATCGCAGCAACATTCAACCAGCTACAACAGGGACTTGCAAAGTTACTGGAGAAAATCCAGAACAACCACAACCGACCCGACACCACCATGCTACGCATCCACGTATCGGTGGAAAATCAACGCAAAATCGCCCAAGCGTTCACACAAACACTGGGCTACGACACCGTTTCACCAACAGCAGGCGGAAGAATCGACGAGACTGAACACCCGTTCACCAGCGGATACTACGACGACGTACGCGTAACCACCCACTACTACCCCAACAACTACGCCAGCGCCATCTTCTCCATGCTCCACGAAACAGGCCACGCACTGTATGAGCAAAACATCAACCCGAACTGGAAATATCAGCCCGTTGGCTCACCATGCTCCTTCGGAATCCATGAATCCCAATCACGCCTCTACGAAAACATCATCGGCCGCTCACAAGAATTCTGGACGTACATGCTGCCAAAACTGAAACAGATAACCGCGCCCGCGCTCGCAAATGTAAACTTGAGCCCGTTCGTCCACGCCATAAATAAGGTCCAACCTTCAAAAATCCGCATCGAAGCCGACGAAGTAACCTACAACCTGCACGTGATAATACGCTTCCAAATCGAAAAAGACCTCTTCGCCGATAAAACCGCCGTCGCCGAACTACCACAAACTTGGAACCAAAAATACGCTGAGTATCTGGGCGTTAAAGTGGAAAACGACTCTGAAGGCGCGATGCAGGACACGCATTGGGCAAGCGGATTATACGGATACTTCCCAACCTACGCGTTAGGCAACATCTACACCGGGCAATTAATCGTTGCGCTCGAAAAGGATGTGCCCGAATGGCGGCAACGGCTCGCCCAGGGCAACTTGGAAGACATAAAGCAGTGGCTGACCAAAAACGTCTATGGCTACGGAGACCTGTACGACCCAGCCGATCTAATACAGAAAGTGACGGGAAAGAAGCTAGACGCTGAACCCTACTTGAAGTACCTTGGCGAAAAATACGGTGAGCTTTACGGGTTTTGAGTTTCCTCTTTTTTTGTCAACTCGTGGTAAATGTAAAGAACAAGAAAAGCTATAATTCCGCCAAAGAAAAGGTAAACGCCTATCCATCCGACAACCGCATCATAAAAGTTGGCGCCGTAAAGAAAAAGTACAAACCCCAATATCACCGCGGCTAAACACGCCCAATCAGTCTTAGACATCTCATCACCGTAAACGCTGAATGTTACCATTCAGTGCACGCTAAAATATAAATAATTACCGAGAAACCTGCAACTATCCCTAGCAAAGCCACCACAACACACGGTGCCCGCCATCCAGAAAAGCAGTATTTGAGCAAACATCGACAAAACCCCCGCCCCTCAATGGCAAAAGTAGCGCTCCTTCCGACACTCTTATATACAAGGCAATACACAGAGAGCGCAGAGGTAACAGTAAATGTCGGGTATAGACACCAAAAAACCTGAAACACGAGACGAACTTGTAAGAATCGTGGCGGAAGCCGCCTCAAAAGACATAGCGGATAAAGATTCGCGAAAGCGGAAACCGACAAAACCGACAATATCGGGAACCGCAAAAGCTTTAAACATCCACAGAGACACACTTTACACCTGGTTAAAAGAATTTAATGTCGACTTCACAGACATCTTGGACCGAATACCGACAACTCCACCGCACGCAAATGTCGAAATGGGGAAAGTCTATCTGATAGGTGAGGCTCTTTTAGGAGAAGGAAATGAACTTGCTCATGTAGACCTTTTAATTGGCGACAAAGACGGACCAGTTGGAAAAGCGTTTGCCAACGGTTTCTCCAACCTCTCGGTGGGACACACTCCTTTGCTGGCTGTCATACGGCCTAATCTTCCGTCTAAGCCGCACACTTTACTTGTTCCGAAGGTAACCGTTAAAAACATGAAAGATGCCGGGAAAATTTTCGGTCCCGCTCAAGCCGCAGTTGCAAAAGCGGTGGCGGACGCCGTGGAGGAAAACATCATTCCCCAGGATAAACTTGATGATTGGGTTATCGTGTGCAGCGTGTTCATTCATCCGCAGGCGAGCGATTACCGCAGGATTTACCAGTACAATTATGGAGCCACAAAGCTGGCTTTGAGCAGGGCTTTGAAGAAGTATCCGTCGCTTGAGAAGATGCTCTATGACAAGGACCGGGCGAAGCATCCGATAATGGGCTTTAAGGTTCCGCGTTTATGGCGACCCCCCTACCTGCAGATTTCTCTTGATGCACCATCACTAGATGGCGCAAAGAAGGTCATCGCGCAGATTCCTGGAAGCGACAGAATAATCATAGAAGCCGGGACACCACTGATCAAACGCTACGGTACAAGAGTAATGCGTGATCTAAGAGAGGTAACCAAAGACGCGTTTATACTTGCAGACATGAAAACCTTAGACGTTGGAAAAGTCGAAGTTGACATAGCCTACGAAGACACGGCAGACGCTGTTGTAGCAGCAGGGTTAGCGCCACCCGAAACTCTTGATAAGTTTGTGCATGAAGCGAAGCGTCTTGGCATATACGGTGTCGTGGACATGCTGAATGTTGAAGACCCTGTGGCAAAACTCAAACAGGTAACAGAGTTCCCAGACATGGTCATACTGCACAGGGGAATAGATCAGGAAACAGGAAGAACCTTAGGGTTAGCCCTCATACAGGAGTTGCGCCAGACGTTCCATGACAAACGGTTCCTAATCGGAGTTGCAGGCGGAATAGTGCCGGAAACCGCGAAAGAAGCTTTGGAAAAAGGCGCCGACGTTATCATCGTAGGACGATATGTGACTCAGGCAAAAGATGTGGAACGCGCGGTCAGAGACTTCTTGGAAGTAACGCCGACGATGCGCGAAGACATTGACCTGTTCAGAGTCCACGTGGAATAAACGGGTCACCACGCTTTCTTTTTTCTTATATTTTTCTATCAAGCGTTTGCGCTTTAGAGCTTAGCAAAAACGGCTTGTGTAGCGATAAGCGTACGCTAAAGTTTTCATAAATCCTTAATAGAGAGTTGTTTAACTTCATACTCCGCTGGAGAGTAATAGCACATGGCTAAGTTCAAGGTAATAGTTTCCGACCCCGAAACTGGAACTTCAAAAGCGGTCGAGCTGGAAGAAGCACGAGCCGTTCCTTTCGTCGGAAGAAAAATTGGAGAATCACTAGACGGCGCTGTGGTGGATTTGCCAGCCCACAAACTTCAGATAATGGGCGGGTCAGACCGAGACGGTGTTCCCATGAGACCTAACGTTCACGGCGGAGGCCGCCGAAGGGTAATGTTGAGCGGTGGAGTCGGATTTAATCCTAAACACCCAGGGCAGCGGAGACGAAAAACCCTTCGGGGAGATGTCATAACAGACGAGATTGCTCAGATCAACACGAAAATTATCGAAAAACCGAAAAAGCCTGCTGAAAGCAAAAGTGAACAGCCGCCTCAGGAAGCAAAAGCAGAACCAGTTGAGCCGCAAGCGTAAATGCCTTCTTTTGAATGTTACGTGTTTCTCAGGCAGGGCTTTTTGCGAAAGTTGTTGACAGGCGTGGCGCTCGCAGTCAAGCGCTGCCATAAAATCGAGCCTAAACTTAAGCAGCGTTATTCTTTTAGGCGTTTAGTAGTCTGTTCTAGAAGACTTATTAACTTCCCATCATTTAATCCTTCACCAATTCATGAGTATGGACAAGACCAAGAATGAGCAAAAGTAAAGCCCTTCCCAAACAGCCAGAAGTCAACATCGGCACCATAGGACACGTGGATCATGGAAAAACCACCTTGGTGCAGGCGTTAACTGGTGTTTGGGCGTCACGCCACAGCGAAGAACTGAAAAGAGGCATAACCATAAGACTCGGCTACGCTGACATGGCAATCTACAAGTGCCCAAAATGTCCGCCGCCGAAAAATTACACGGTTAAACCTGTTTGCCCCAACTGCGATTCAGAAGCCGTTTTCGTCCGGGCTGCAAGTTTTGTTGACGCTCCTGGGCACGAGGCGTTGATGGCCACTATGTTGTCGGGAGCCGCCATAATGGACGGTGCAATCTTGGTGATAGCTGCTGACGAGCCGTGTCCTCAGCCGCAGACGCGTGAGCATTTGGCCGCGGCAGAAGTTATTGGCATAAAGAACATTATTATCGTTCAGAATAAAATTGACATTGTGGAAGAGAAACGAGCGCGGGAAAGTTATGACGAGATAAAGCGGTTTGTTAAGGGGACAATCGCGGAAAACGCGCCTATAATTCCTGTTTCAGCTCAGCATGAAGTGAACGTTGATGTGCTTCTGAACGCGATTGAGGAGATAATTCCCACTCCGGAAAGGGATGAAACGAAGCCTCCGCTCATGTACATCATTCGCTCTTTTGACGTTAACAAGCCAGGAACCTCAATCCAGAAGCTGGAAGGCGGCATAGTCGGGGGAACTATCGCTCAGGGCAAGTTTGCGGTCGGAGAAGAGATAGAGATACGTCCTGGCATTAGCAGTGAGTGGGAAGGCAAAACCGTCTATAACCCGTTAATCAGCGAGATAGTTAGTTTACACACGGGCGACAGAAGCATTAAAGAGGCTACGTGTGGAGGGTTAGTGGGCGTGGGCACCCTTTTAGATCCGTCTTACTCAAAGGCGGATGGTTTGACCGGAAACATAGCTGGGAAAACAGGGTTGCTTCCTCCTATATTGTCGGAATTAACTTTAGAAACGCACGTTTTAGAGAGGGCTGTGGGCACAAAAGAATTGTTGAAGGTTGAAAAAATCAACCCGGGTGAATCTTTGCTTCTTCACGTAGGCGCCGCGGTGAATCTTGGGAAAGTCCTTTCGATAAAGAAAAACTTGGTTAAAGTCAAGTTGAGCAGGCCCATATGCGCGCCGCCCAGCGCAAGGGTTGCCATGAGTAGAAAGATCACAGCGCGTTGGAGACTCATAGGGTACGGAATAATGGCCGCTGAGTCTTAATAGCCAAGGTTAATCCTTGATGTCTATTATTCCTCGAGCCTTCATTACCTTGTGGGCTTTTTGCAGCACATCTCTGGCGTTTTTGAACGTTAGCTTTTCCATGGCTTGTTGATAATTTAGCCAGATGTAACCGACATGCTCGTAGGATATCTTCACTGTTTCCGTGTGGGTTTCCATCAGGTAAAATATGACTTCTTTGTGGATTGTCGTGCCCTGTCTTCTGTAGAAGTAGTCTATTTTTTCTTTGAAGTCTTCGATGAATTTGGCGTCTGTTATGCCGGTTTCTTCTCGGAGTTCCCTTATGACCGTTTCTTGTTCGGTTTCGTTGGGTTCAACGTTGCCTTTTACAAAGTCCCAGTGTCCAGCTTCGTAATGCAGAAGAAGATATTTGACTTCACTGTCTTTCAGGTACACTACGGCGCCACAGGATTTTTCGCGAAACACCAGCTTTTCACCAATCCACTATTGCGTTGCTCATTCTACGCAGGGGTGATTTAAAAGTGATATGTTAAGTTGCGGATACACAATTGAAACGTGTACGTGTGCTGTTTTGGCTGCGCTAATCAGCGGGTTAAGACGGAACGGGAAAACAAACAGTTTTAAGTTTACGCGTACAGAACACCTTTTAGAAAGAGGCAACGGTTTTGAATCTTATCGAGGTACAGGGGTAAATGGGTGTTTCACGGGCAGAACGGGAAAAGTTGAAGGTGATTCTGGATTCAAACGCGTTGTTTGTTCCGCTTCAGTTCAAAATTGATGTTTTTAGCGATTTAAAGCGGTTGTTGAACAGGAGTTTTGAGTTGATTTTGCTTTCCCCGGTCAAACATGAATTGGAAACACTCGCGCGGAAGGGTTCACCTAAAATGCGTAAAAACGCCTCTTACGCGTTGAAGCTTGCTGAGAAATGCCGGTATGTTGAAGTTGATTTTCCAGCCTCAGCGCTTACGGACGATGTTATCGTGGAGGTGGCTGAAGAGTGGAAAGCCGCCGTTTTTACCAATGATAGGCAGCTGAAGCAGAGGCTAAGAGATATAAGTGTGCCAGTGATTTATGTGAGACAAAAATCGCGTCTAGAGATTGACGGGATGATATAACTATATGTTTAAGCTTATAACGTTGCAGGATACTATTCGCATTCCGCCTGAAACCTTCGGCAATCCACTTGAAAAGGTAGGTCTTGATCAAGTTAAGGCAAAATACGAGGGCATAGTGGATGAGGAGTTAGGCTACGTCATAGCCGTAAACAAGGTTGAAGTGAGTCCTGTTGGAAAGATAATTCCAGGTGACGGCGCCACTTATCATAAAGTATCGTTTTCCCTGTTAACTTTCTACCCTGTTATTCAGGAAATAGTGGAGGGCGATGTGGTGGAAATCGCGGATTTCGGAGCGTTCGTGCGCATAGGTCCAGTAGACGCTTTGCTGCACGTTTCGCAACTCATTGATGATTACATGTCTTATGATGAAAAACAGGGTGTCTTGCTGGGAAAGGAGACCAAGAGAAAGTTAACAAGCGGCGACCAAGTGCGCGTCAGGATAACCGCGGTGTCTCTTGGTAGAGCAGGAAGCTCAGGTAAAATCGGCGTAACGGCGCGTCAGCCTTTCTTGGGCAAGTTAGAGTGGCTGAAGCTTGATGCTGCTAAACCCAAAGAGGCGGCGGCTGAGAAAAAGCCTGCGGAGAGCAAAAAAGAAAAAGAAAGTGTAGAAAAGGAGTGACATGGATGAACCTTAGAGCCTGTACAAATTGCCATTTCATCACCAAGGAAAATGTTTGTCCAAAATGCCGGTCAACAAGCCTAAGCGAGGATTACAGTGGTCTAGTTATAATGTTTGACCCGGAAAACTCGGCTATCGCCAAGGCTATGAGCATAAAAGAGAAAGGGCGTTACGCGTTAAAAGTTCGCTGATTCTAAACCTAGCTTTAATGTTTTTAACCGCGCAGGGCACACATTAGAATTAGACTGCGTCAGTTCGAGGTTGACAAGATGGCTACTGCCTACAGAGTAACTCCAGAGCTTCGTGTTAAATTTAAAGAACCTTTTGGCATGTTAATTCGCGGCTCGTTTGCGGAAACCATGGACAAAATGGCGGAGATGGTGGAGCGAGAAAAGCCGCCTAAAATAATTTCTGTGGGAGACACGGTTTCGCGGAACCTTTATGAACGCCAGATGAACCTGCAGCTTTCGATTACTGACAATAAACGCAGAAGAAAGGTAGTAAAGCCGACGATTTTCGCGGGCATGCGCATTGTTAAGGTTATCAACCCTCAGGGAACAATCACTGAAGAAGCAATTGCGGCGATAAGGCAGGCTTTGGAAGGTGAGGAACGCGTGCACATAATCGTGGATGGCGAGGAGGATCTGTTGACGATTGTTGCCGTTTTGTACGCGCCGGAAAAGTCTCTTGTGGTTTATGGGCAACCTTTTGAGGGCATTGTGGTCGTTAAAGTTACCTCTGAGAAAAAGGCTGCGGCTGAGGAAGTTCTAAAAGCGATGAAAACTGTTCGAAAAGCTAAATAAGAAGCAACTGTATCAACTCAACACCCTAAACAAGTGAAATCGAGATGGAAGTCAAAATAGTATCAACGAAGGAAAATCCTCTCTTGAAACGAAAAGAAGTGGATTTCAGGGTGGAGCAGGACGCTACGGTACAAACTCCCGATAGGTTAGATGTACAAAAGGCGTTGGCTACCAAACTTAAAATGAAAGAGGAGCTGGTTTTTGTTAAGAAAATGAAAACCATGACGGGAACGCACACTACCCTGGGAAACGCTACCGCTTATGAAACGGTAGAGCAAGCGAAGTTCATTGAGCCCGAGTACATTAGAAAACGTAACAGTCCTCCAGAAGAACCTAAGGAAGAGGAGAATGAGTAATGTCAAAAAAGGAAGAGCCGTCTAAAAAAGCCGCCTCCAAGCCTGAACAGAAAGCTGAGAAGAAAAAAGAGGAAAAAGGCGTTCACGCCTTGTACAAGATAGAAGGCGATAAAGTCACGAGGCTGCGCCCCACATGCGAACGATGTGGCCCAGGATACTTCATGGCTAAACATGAAGACCGGTACACTTGCGGCCATTGCGGTTTTACTCGGTATAAGCAGGTTGAGAAATAAGCAGTTTTAAATTCTACCCGCTGATATTCTCTTGATGATTCAGATGATTAGAGTAAACGTAGCTATAACTAATATTTCAGCAGAACGTTTCTGGGACATCAGAAAACCTATTCCCCCCATTCAGATAGGCACAAACATAAACATCGTGGGCATGGACAAAAAGCCTGATGAATCCTTGGAAGTCCCGTTTGTTTTAGCCATAAACTATAACCCTTCAATAGCGCAGATAAGCCTAAAAGGAAGCGCTTATGTTTCGGGCGACAAAAACGAAATCGAGAAAATCCTCAAGGACCACGAAGAAAAGAAGCCGCCCCCACCCCTCATCGTGCAGTCAATATCCAACGTCGTGTTCATCGAGTCCGTTCTCATCTCAAGAACACTGAACATCCCGCCACCGATACCTCTGCCGCAGATACCTCAATCGAAAGCTCAGGGTTCAAAGCCGAAGGGAAGAGACTACAGCGCCTAACCTCAGCGGCAACCTCCAACCAGCCATTTTAGAGCCTTAACAGCTGGGACACTTTTCAGTATAGAACGCAAAACCCGAATTTTCACGCTTCATAACCAGATACCTCTCCGAGAACAGTAAGCATCACACCAGCATATTTGGATCCTAATAGAGATTCGTTGCAGAAACTATAGAGGGGTAGGTCCGTATTGGCGCAGAAACCTCACAAAAACATGCAGAAAACGGCGCACGAACGCTCTGCAGTCTAAGCTCCAGTTTAATCTATATATAGAGGGGGTATAGACAAAAAATCGCACGTCAGAGCGCAAGTAAAAAAGGAAAAATTTTTCCGGCGCTCGTGTTTATTCTCTGCTTGAGAGTACAAGGATGTAGTCTGCTGTATCTGCGCACATGTCTGCAGCGTGCTCTATGAACTCGATTAAATCGTCAAAAATCACCATGGCTCCGCAGTTGATTTGCGAGCCGTATTTGACGAACAAGCTTTTAGCCTTAAGATACTCCTCGTCAAGCAAATGCTCAATCTCCCCGACTTTCTTGGCTTGATTTATGGCTTCAACAGGTTCAGACGAAATCTTCTCTATGGCACTACGCAAAGTTTGAGCGGTTTCCACAAGTTTCGACGTCATAAACACGGTCTTCTGGCAAAGTTCAGGCGGAATTTTGGCATCCGCAAGCATCTCCAAACATCTCGCCGCATCTTTAGTGTGATCCGCTAGGGTGTCCAGCCTTTTCACGAGATGCAACAAGTCTTCGCGGTAGTCAGCCACAAGAGCTGCACCTTTGGAAAGCTCCATAAAAACGTCAGTTCGTAACGCGTCAACTTCCTCTTCAGCCTTATACAGGTTTTCAATGTACTTCTTGGCTTCATCGAAGTTACCTTCTGAAAAGCTCTTCATAGCCTTATGAAGCCACGTCACCGTGTCAAAGGCTTTTGTTATTTGTTCGTGAGCTAGCTCTAAACCTTTCGTTTTCCGACGCTTTTCAAACCAGTTATAGCTTCTTTTCTCCACGGCTTGCAACTCCTTTTATCACTATTTGCGATTGTAACCATATTAACCCTTCTGTAATTTAAGTTCAACTGCAGCGCCTCGCATAATGCGTTTCCTTTTGTAGACTGTTTATCGGCATCAAAAAAGAACATTCCTGATTCCGCTATGACAAGCAACCGTCAATCGCCAGAAACCACTCCACAAGGTCTATTCCGTCTGACTTTTCTGGCTTTTTCCTATTCTTCTTTCCCTTCACAACCATAATCTCATCAGCATTCTGCTCTAAACATGGGCGAAATACCAAGGCTCAGCAAGTTTTGAAGTTGCACTTTTCTCTTTTTTAACTGCGCCTTTTCGCATTTCCATCTCCAAGTAAAACAGCAGCTTCCTAACTTAATTAGAATCTCCAAATATTATATAGACCCAACTTTAGTCTATATAGCAACTGAACCAGCCAAACTCAAGTTTCAAGAACCGTTCTCGCCAACTCAACTTTATCTTCCAAACTTTTCATCAACGTGTTCGTAACTTCAACTTCAATTCCAAGCTTCTCAATTCTCCCTTTCTCCGCAGAATCCGCCACGTCAAGAACAAACGTGTCAAGAAAATCCGAGTAAAGTTCAGCCACAGAAAACGCGGAAACCTCAAACCCTAAACCACGCATCAACTTGTCCGCTGGACCTTTAACAGGAGTACCAGCAATAATCGGGCTTACCGCCACTTTCTTAGCGTTTGATTGCCGCAACGCGTTTCTCACGCCATTCACAGCCAAAATCGTGCCTATACTAACAATCGGGTTGCTTGGGCAGACAATCACCTTCTCCGCTTCCCTAATCGCCTCTAAAACGCCTGCAGCAGGCTTCGCCCTGTCACCACCGAGAAACTCAACACCCAAAACCTCGTCCTTTCCACCCCTTTTAACAAAATACTCTTCAAAATGAACCAAACCTTCCTCAATCAAGACTCTGGTTTCAAACCTGTCATCCGTCATGGGCAAAACAGCCACCTCAAGCCCCAACAATCGGCTCACACGCGCAGTAACCTCAGACAACTTCACGCCGTTTTTCAACAGGTTTGTTCTAAAAATGTGCGTGGCAAGATCCCTGTCACCGAGATTAAACCATGTTTCACCCTTGAATTTTCTAAGCGCTTCAAGACAATGAAACGTGTCTCCTCTGATTCCCCAACCTTTCTCCTCATCAACAATCCCTGCCAAAGTGTACGTGACTATGTCAACGTCAGGAGATATGTGCAAACCAAACAGTTCAATGTCATCGCCTGTGTTCACGATTACTGACAAGTCTTTTTGGTTGACGAGTTTCACGAGTCCTGTGAGAAACCTTGCTGCTCCTACTCCACCTGCTAACGCTGTGATCATGGCTTTCACGTTGAACATTATATGCGCACAGGCGCTTCAAGAAGCTTCCGTTTCGACTATGTGCCCTGTTTCTGCCTATGCTCCTTCTCTGAAACCCAGTACTCAGTTGCTGAACCTTTCGCGTCAACAACCTGCTCTTTTTTGAACACAGGCGCTTCGCTCTTGTACCGTTCCACAGCTTCTTGTAAAACTGAAAAAACCTCTGTTCGGTGGGAACCCGATACCAAAACGTACACCATCTCTTCTCCGACGCTGAATTCGCCGAGTAAATGGTGAATCTGAACGTCAACTATTCCAGGCTTCTTAGCCAAGTCATCGCAGATTTTAGTTAGAACTTCGTTGGCTTTTTCCTCGTACGCTTCCAACGTGAGTTTCCGCACCTTCTCTCCTTCAAGATTCTGTCCGCGAACTACGCCTATGAAAAGGCTTATGGCTCCAGCGTCTTTGTAGTTCTCGTTTTTCTTGGTGCTGTTTAAAAGGTCTGAAACCGAAAAAGTTCCTTTTTCATGCACACCTGCACGTGTTGGCATCAAGTCACCTTCCTTAAAAGAACCATATTCGTCTCTAAAGACGTTTCGCCTAAACAGGCTTTAGGGCGGAAAAAGGGTTTAAGCGCTATTCAGCTTGCGGGGCTTCCTGAATTGGCGCTTGAGCGGGTTGAGCTACCAGTTTCGATTTCCTGATGCCAACGTGCCTGAGAGGTGCCACTTTCTTGGCTTCGTTGTAGATGTCTGAAGCGATTTTTCCCAGCACCATCTCTTGAACAAACTGATCCAGAGTTAATGCAGCGGCTTTTTCGTTGGCGGTTTTTGCCATCATGTTGCGGATGAGTTTTTCCTGTGAAGTTTTGATTCGTGAAAGTGTGAGGGCTGAAACTGACACTCTTAGTTTGTAGCCGTCTTTTGTGATTAGGTTGAAAAGGCCGTCAACCTTCGTTGTTCTTCTTCTCACCAGGCTTCGTAGATAGTCACGTGAGTACTCGTGACCTTTGAACAGCGTGTGAGCGGTTTTGCCGTCAATCTCGGCTATCTGGAAGAACATTTTCAGGTATTGGTGAGAAAAGTCGCCTGTGATGTCGTAGAGTGTGGCTTCCACTATTCGTCCGATAAGCTGCTTTGGCTCTTCTGCTGGTACTGCACCTAACTCTACGTTTCCGAAGAAAGACGGTGCAATAACCATGTACCAAGCTTTGCTTCGCCATTTGTCACGTACGTGTTTACTTTTAGCTCTCGAAGACAAGTTTATCCTCCAAATGCGGCTTCATCATTCTCAATGCGATATTAAAAGGTTTACCGTTGCAGACTTATCTTCTCGATGTCACCCATGTACTTTCTCAAAACCTCTGGAACAGCAACCGAACCATCTTCCTGCTGATAGTTTTCCAGTATGGCAACTATGGTTCTTCCAGTGGCTATGGCAGTTGAGTTCAACGTGTGCACGAAGCCCTTGGTGGGTGCACCTTCCTTTTCCCTGTACCGTATGTTTAATCGTCTGGCTTGGTAGTCGGTGCAGTTGCTGCATGAAATGATTTCCCTGTACGCGTTCTGCGCTGGCATCCACGCTTCGATGTCGTATTTTTTAGCTGCAACTGTGCCGATGTCGCCTGTGCAAACGTTGACAACGCGGTGAGGCAAGCCAAGTTTCCGTGTGAGGTCTTCCGCATTCTGTAGCAGTTCCTCGTGCAGCTTCCATGATTGTTCAGGCGTGCAGAAAATGAACTGTTCTATCTTATTGAACTGGTGAGTTCTGAATATGCCGCGTGTATCTTTGCCGTGTGCGCCCGCTTCTTTTCTGAAGCACGCGCTTATTCCTGCGAGTTTGAGCGGCAAGTCTTCTTCTTTGAAGACTTCGTTCATGTACATGGCTGCCATCGGGTGTTCTGAGGTTGCAATCAGGTATAGGTCTTCGTTTTCGATTTTGTAGAGCACTTCGGCGAAGTCGCCGAGCGCTGTGACGCCTTCGTAGGGTTCTTTTCTCATCAGGTATGGCGGTTCGATGGGTTGGTAGCCTTTCTTCGTCATTTCTTCTATGGCGAAGCTCATCAGCGCCATGTCCAGAAGTACTCCTTGCCGTTTCAGGTAGAAGAATCTTGAGCCAGCAACCTTTCCTGCTCTTTCAACGTCAACGATGTCAAGGTTCAAGGCTATGTCGATGTGGCTTTTTGCGGGGAAACCGAATTTGGGGGGTTTGCCCCAAGTTTTCACCTGCACATTGTCGTTTTCGTCTTTCCCGAAAGGCACAGATTCATGCAGCAGGTTCGGAAGCCGCATAAGGTAATCGTTGGTTTTCTCTTCTTCTTTGGCAACCTGTTTTTCGACAGCGGTTATTTCAACGTCGATTGCTTTTGCCTTTTCAACCTCGGCTGCAGCGTTTTTTCCAGCTTTTTTCAGCGTGGCGATTTCGCCGGTTACAAGTTTTCTGTCATGGCGAAGCTCGTTCAGTTTTGTCAGGTCTTTCCGCCATTCTCGGTCCACCACGATAAGCTCATCGAGCATCTTGAGGTTTTCAGGGTTTCCACGCTTAGCCAAATTGTTCTTCACGAACTCGGGGTTTTCACGAATAAGTTTGATGTCTAACATTCTGTCCTCACGAAATCAACTCAATTCTATCATGGTTGATTATTTAAACTTGTGATAGGCTTACTCAGTTGCGAACTGCTGCGATTTTTTGTCTATACCCCCCTCTATAAATAGATTAAACTCTAGCGTAAACCATCGCTTGAGGTTTTAGCTGTACTTTCTAATATTTGCATTTGTTGAAGTAGACTAGCAAACCCATGCCCGCTACGTCAACTGTGGCGAGAGCTGTCGGCAGAGTATCAGCTAAAGTATATTACCTATGCTTTTTGGCAAGTGAAGCGAAAGTGAATGAGCATTCCAGTGTTTATTTTCTTTTGATGCGGTAGATTAAGAAGGTTAAGCCGGCGCCTAATACTGCAATTACAATGGCTAAGCCGATGATTGTTTCTGTCTGGCTTGTTTGTTGCGGTTCATGTGTGGGCGTGGGGGTTGGTGTCGGCGTTGCTGCGGCGTAAACAATGTTTGCAATAAATTGGGATCCAGTGGCTTGACGGTAGCTTATATGTGGATTATCACTGGAGTCTATTGCTAAGTAGCATGGTCCATAGTTAGAACGGTTTAAGTTTGCTGTTTGGATGTCCCACGCTTTGCCTGTCCAGACAGCATATTCTCTAGATGAAATAAAGATGTGCGGGTAATCAAGCGAGTCCAACGCAAGGCTCATTGAGTCAAAACCGATGTTTGAAACCACCGGTTGCGTGTCCCAAGTGGTTCCATTCCAACTGGCGTACAGTACCGTGCTTAGAATGGTATTTTCGGAACTAACGTAGAGCTTTGTGAAGATGGAGTGCAGATCACCTTTGGAGTCCACTACAAGGTTTCCGTAGTCGCCTGTCGGAGTCGGCAAGGAGAGCGGCTGTATCTTCCAGCTTGAGTTTTGGTACGTGGCGAGCGTGACGTTTATTGCGCTAACGCCAACATCTTGACTGTGATCCACATAGGAGGAAGGGCTGTACATTATGTATGGTGCGTCGTTTTTGTCTAACGCAAACGCTAATCTGAAGGCTAGAGCTCCCTTTTCGTATGAGGCTACTGTTTGAATACTCCACTCTTTCCCGTTCGAGACGGCGTATTTGATTGTTGTTCCGTCGGTATATGCGACATGTGGGTTGCCATCCGAATCCAGAGCAACCATCCCGAAGCCAGCGCCGTTTGCGTCCACTGTTTGGCTGATCCACTCTGTTCCAGTCCAACTAGTGTACATTAACCCTCCGTATAATATGTGTGGATTGCCGTCAGCGTCCAATACGAGGCTGTATGCAAAGCCTTCAGACACTTTTTGAGTGCTAAAGCCTGTACCGTTCCAAGTTGCATGCATCGCAAAAAACTTGGAAAACTCGCTCCCGGCAGTATAGCTCCAGTCAGTGTATGCTATGTGGGTTGTGTTGTTTGAGTCTACTACGATGGGGCAGTAACCGTTGCCCATGGCAGCTCCATAATCATCCACGGTTTGAACACTCCACGACAATGAAGCTTCATCAGATGCCGCAGAGAAAAAAGACAATAACAGCATTAACGATAGAATCAGGGTGAAGAATGCACTCAGAAGTTGCTTCTTGTTCACACGGCAAGCCCTCTACCTGAAATAACCCATGCTCATAACAAAAGCGTTTCTGTAAAGAATATTTGGCTCAAAAATTCTTGACCAGAGCCTGATAGCTTGTGGGGTCGGTTTACACCTGCGGAGACTAAATTACTCTCTGCGTTCATCTTGAAAAAAGGTTTAAAAAATAAAGAAAGTTTGAAAATGTTTGTTTTGTCTGCTTTGCTCTGTCTTTTTGGTTTACTCTTTGCTCATGGTTATTTCCATCGTCGAAACCATTCTGGACTTGTTTTCGCCTTCTCTGGGTGGCATCTCTACTGTTCCGATAGCTATCTTGCTTACTTTCAAGTCTTTCACGAATCGATTCCTAGTTATTTCCGCCACGTCCACAGCTGTAGTTATCGCTTGGCCACGAGCTTTCAGCGTGATTTCCTTCAAGTTTCCTGAGGAAAGACTTGTGATTATTGCCAGCACATAGCTCATTGGAGGTTTGTTTCCGACGAAGATGACATCTGCATTCTCAGCCATTTTCTTCACTCCTTTTTATTGTTGTTTCTATTGTGTAACGTTGCCGTCAATGCATTTCTGTCTAGACAGGACGTTACTGCCTCTACATAATCGGATATCTCACTTATAAGTCCGCTGACAAAACAAGGTTCCAGCATAACAAAAAACTTAAAAACCAACGTCCTTTCCAAAACTCTCACGTAAATTCACCTTCTTCCGAAGCACTGCTTGCACCCAACTTCTCATCTTTAACAGCCTACACCTTTAGTGAACAGATCATGCGCTTGGGTTCTGCTTAAATAATGAGCATTGACATACAAATAGCGAAACCGAAATTGCTGACGAAACTCAAGAAAAAAGTTCAAGACATGTTAACTTCAGAAGCGCAAGCCGCGCACAGGATAGGCTTAACCCCTAACATCGTAAGCCTCATAGGTTTGGTGTTGGCTATATCTTCAGCTATTGCCTATGCGGCGGCGATTTATGGTCAGTCTCTGGGGATTCTGTTGGCGTTGGCAACGTTTCTGCTTTTGGCGTCAGGATTCTGCGATGCGCTCGACGGTATAATTGCTAGAATTTATCAACAGGCAAGCGTGTTCGGTGGTTTTCTGGATTCCCTCTTGGACAGGTATGCTGACGCAGCCGTTTACGGGGGCATAATAATTGGCGGGTTATGCAACCCTTTCTGGGGGTTAGCTGCCTTAGCGGGTTCCCTGCTTGTGAGCTATAGCCGAGCAAGGGCTGAAGCGGCAGATATAAAAATGGAATCCGTCGGCATAGCCGAAAGAGCCGAACGCATGCTTATTCTAGCGGTCGCAAGTGTCGTCGCAATTTTTTGGCTTCCAGCTTTGAATTGGGGAATAATAGTGCTTGCGGTGCTCTCAAACTTAACGGTTCTGCAAAGGGCCGTGCATGTTTACAATTCGTTAAAGAAAAAAGGCAATAATATGGATTAATTAACAGATGATAAGAAGCCGAATTAACAATACGCTGGTGCGTTTGCGAGGTTAGAGTGCGTCCTTGAACTTTGCCACAAACGCCTCGTAATTCAGCTCCGTCATCGCGAAAGGCGCTGCAACCTTGACGACTTTGTCTATGTTAACCCACTGCTCAACCAGCTCTATGGCTTTTGCTGTGAACTCTTCATACTTGATTTCCACTTCGGGAATCGCACCGCGTCCTTCCAAGTCAGAAACAGGCACAATGCCCAGCACTTCGGCGCCTGCTCTTTCAAACGCTTGCTTTACGATGACGCGGGTTTCGTCGGACATGTAATTGAGGTAAACCTTGTTCAGGATGACACCTACCGTTTTTATCCCTAGTTTTTTCAGGAAACGCACGTAGTTCAAAGCGCTTACGATTCCACCTTCAATGCCTTCTTTGTCGCAGCCAGCCACAACCACCGTCGGCGAACCCAGTGCCGCTGCCACTTCCGCGGTTGAGTTGGGTCTTCTGGACTTGTCGAAAAGCAAACCTGTGAAAGCGTTCATGGCGCCTTCGACGAGCACGAAATCGTAGTCTTTTTCTGCCCCGTTAACTGCTTGGGGAACGGATTGCCAGCCTGTGTCTGCAACCTCTATGGATGAGTAGTCCTTCATGGGTTCCTTTGTGAGGTAGAGTGCAGGCACGATGTCTCGGATGTCTCCGCCGATTTTTATGACACCAACGTTCCAGCCCCTCTTTTTTAACGCGCCTGCCAAGCCTGTGACTATGACTGTTTTTCCTCCCCCGCTCTCCAGAGCCGTTATCAGCAGGGTGCGGGGACGCTTTTCTCTGCGGCCAGTTTTGCTTCGAGCGCGTATGCCTGTTGAGATTCCTATCTCCTGCTTCATCTGTTGTTTTAGTTTTGCGTTTGCTTTCCTGATTTCTTCCAGTTCGGCGATGCTAATGTCTAATGATTTGGTGATGCCTCTGATGATTACGGGGTTCTGGTCGAGCAGAGCGTGAGTCAATACGCCGACAACGTTGCCTTCTGAGTTGCAGGCACCTGAAATGATGTCTTTCTGATTCCTGAAATAGTTCAATCGTTTGACGCGGGAAACAAGTATAGGCTTTGCTTTTTCGTATAAAGTGATGTCGCCGTATGTGTGGCAATGAAAACCCGCCACCTCAGCTCCAACTTCATTCGTTAAAAAGCTCGATCCGACGACCTTGGCTTTGACTTGGTCCGTGCAGATCATGGGTTTGAACGTGACGTCAAGCAGCCCCATTCCTTCTCGGAAAATTGGCATGGGCGACAAGCGTCCGATGTCGGTTCCGCGCGATAGGATTTGAAAGCCTGAACAGATACCCAGAACAAACTTGTCCGCCTCAGCCATCTTCAAAATCTCCTTCGCAATGCCGTCTTTGACCGTTTGGGATTCAACGAGGCTGCCGCCCGGAATAATCATCATGTCTAAGACTTCTGAGGCTGGTTCGCCTCCGACTATACCATTTTCGCCTACTAGGTCGGTTGGCCAGTTTCCGAACGCCTCGAAACAGGGTAATGCGCCTGGCAAGTAGGCTAAGCCGACTCTGTGTTTCAATTTTGCTCCCTGAACTCTTCCGTTAACTACTGTTAAGACTATTATTTAACACGGATGGTTTATCCAACACTAAATTTCCAAAATAAAACAGCGCACGGCGTTGAGGCTGAACAGCGTGAAAACGCAAGAAACATTACCCTGATAGCAAGAAAAACCGAAATAGACATAAAGAAACTACTTTAGCAACGGGCTGGCGCGCTACCCAGACGCGAGCACCTACAACGCAACAATTCATACAATCGTGAAACTGTGTGACCTAAAACGCGATTTTTGAAACTATTTCAAGAGAGCTGTTTAAAAAAGAGATGTAAAAAATCATATCTGGAAAACTAGCGTCTTCTTCTGCTGTAACGTGAGCGCCTTTCGTTTTCGGCTCTAACCTTTACGATTCCTCGATGTACCGCGCATGAAATACAATAGTATTTTGTGTCTACCCATGAGCACATGTACGTGCCTTTCTGTCGCAGCTCCTTTGCCAGCTGAGGCTCGACAAAGGACACTCGGCGCGTAGACTTCTTTGCTTTGTCACGCGGCACCATCTGCCCGCAACCGACGCATTGTACAAGACCGCTGCTCCCCTTGCTTCCTTTAGACCTTCCTCGGCTCTTTCGTTTAAACGGCAATTGCTATTGACCTCTTAGGTTCTTTACAAGCAGAATAGTAAAATTACTGCTTTATATATCTGCTCTTAACTTCAAGAGATAAGCTATGTTGGCTTTCGCATCAATTTTAGGTATTATTCCACCTGATGATGAAGTCATTAGACTTGTGACTCCTGGTCCGTGGCCTGCGGTGACACAGTTCGTGTGAATTACTATGCCCAAGGAAATCGCGCCTTGCCGATAAATTCTCCCGAAAGAGTGGTCTGCGTCGATTATAGCCACCAAGTCACCAAGCCTCAGGTCTTCAAGCCCGTACTGCTCTATCACCTTTTCATCAAACAATTGTATGTCATAATCGCCTGAGAACACTTGGTTTGCTCCTAATCCTGACCCCATTATCGCCGCGGGAACCATATGCGCCACTGGCACCTCTAACTTTTTCCCGTTCGGTTTCGGATTTAACGCTTCCAAAAAACTGGGGTCCATGTTCATCACTTTTATGTCTGGAAAATCCGTTAGCTTCAAGCCAACTCCATAAGCTTTTATGAGAATCTTGTCGCCCAGCAACAGCTTTTCTAAAGTTTCTGGTTGAAAATCCACAAGCACGTGTTCTATACCGCCGTGTTTACCCGTGACAACTCCTTTGCTGCCTTTCGCGTCACCCGTAACAATGGTTGCCTCGTTTCCCACGCATGAAAGTATGTTGAACGCCGTGTTTGCTATTTGCCCATGCCGTGCATCATTCTCCTTGTTTTCCGTGCTGACACAGGGTTCAACGTGGTCAGCTTCCCAACCGCATGCTGGGTCGCCGACTCTGAGATTGTAAGTTATCCCGCCCACTCCAGGCAAAATGGACGGCGTTCCAGTGGCTGAAACATTGTAAACTGACCTGCTAACGAATGGGCTCGCCACTTCTCCCATGACTGATATTTTCACAAGTTTGTCAACGTTTGTCCTCAACATGCTATGTCTCACTCTCAAGTTATGCTGTTTATCCCACACACTAATAAAACTTCCATGACGGCCTCAGAGACGTATTTTCATCATTGGAGTTAGCAACTCTTAGCTGTGCTTTTCTAGTGTTAAATGTGCTTCTACTTTCTCTTTCTAAACAGCTTTTTTCCATCCATATCAGTAACGTATTCATAGCCTACTTCAAGCAATCTACATGCGTCATCTAGTGAATCTGCGACCTTTACATGAAACTGGTCTACGGAATCTTTGAATATTGCTTGTTCCATGTTGATGTATCGAAGCGTATTTTGTATGTTTCGATGACCTAAGAGCCTTTGAACATGGATTATGTCTTTTGTCTTATGGTACTCCATTGTCGCTTTCCAATGTCGGAATGTGTGGAAAGTTATCTTTTGCAACCGCGGATTTGAAAGCTTATTTGAAAGCCAAATTCTTTGTCGTTGATAGCTGTGACTTTTATCCGTTTTATTCGATTTTCCAAAGACTTTATCGCTTTTTTTGGGTAGGGCTTCAATTACCCTAATGAGCCTTGCTGAAACTCTTACTATTCTCGGGTTACTGCCTTTTTCAGGTTCATTTACTGCCACAGTGTTGTTTTCTGCGTTTATATCCGTCCATTTTAGCCGACAAGCCTCACCTATTCGCATTCCCGTTTCTTTTAACATCAATAGCAGAGCTGAAAGCCTTCTACTGCATCCAGATATCAAAGAGTCTATTTCTGATTCTTGAGGAATGAACGGAATTTTGTCTTGTCTTTTGTATTTCGGTGGAATCCATGACCTATTATGGAATTTTAGAAAGCTAGTGTATGTCGCTACGATTAGGGCTTTTGAGTTTTGTGAGACAGTCAACTTTGAAAGAACTTCTTTGACAGACTCTGGTTCATGTAGGTCTGCTCCGTTGGTGACGAGTTTATTTAATAGACAGGTGAAAGTCCTTATTGTTGCATCGCTGGAATTTTGTTTCTTCAGATGCCAGGCAAATTCTAGGATTTTGCCTTTTACGTCTTGAACTGCTTTCTTAGATTCTCCCGTAACAGTCTTTATTTCTGTCGCGGAATCCAATTTTTTCGCTTCCTTCAAGATAGCGCTTAATTGGCAACCACTATTCACACGCGATTCCTTATTAGATTTTTCACTAAACCTGAAA
>CAZPND010000009.1:0-32726 GCA_964587975.1 uncultured Candidatus Bathyarchaeia archaeon | reverse complement strand
TAGGTTGTTCGCGTCCAAAGTGGAACCCGTCTCAGTCACGTCCATGATGCAGTCAGAGTTTTCAGGAGGCTTGGCTTCCGTGGCTCCGAAAGACAGAAAAATCTTCGCTCGCGGGTTTTCGCCTTTTCTCCACCACGGCGTCACAATAAGCGGCTCTGACTTGCCGAAACGTTTCTGGTAGGCTGGACGGCTTTTGATGTATTCGGCTGCGATGTTCAAGTATTCGGTGGAGATTCGGAAGTTCTTTTCTTTGCTCCACACGTCTTCCATGAGTTCGGAGATGGAGTTTGTGCTCAAACTTTTTGGTATGGCTATCACCAGCCGTATTTTTCCGTATTCGAGGTTCTGAAGGACTTCAACGTCAGCACCTGTCTCTTTGATCCAGTCTTGACCCGTAATGCCCACGTCCTGAAGCCCTTCAGCCACGAAAACAGGGATTTCCTGCGGTCTGAGAATTTTCAATTCTATTCGGGGGTCATTTATCGTGGGTCGGTAGGTGCGTTCTTGACCTGAGACTTTGTATCCTGAACGGTTCAGTATTTCGAAGGTTGCTTTGGCTAGCGAGCCTGCTGGTATGGCAAATTTTACTTTTTCCATTTTTCTTCACCTAATTTTTCGTTGAAGGAATAGCGAGTTGTCTTGCTAACGGAAAACGTGGTTTTCAAGAAAAACTGCGCGTTTTTAAGGGATGTACGTAGTGTAGAATAGGTTTTCGTTTTTAGACGCGGATTCTTGGGATTGCTTTTACTTGGGATGAACGCAATCGCCTTTGATGAACGCGATCCCTCAACTTTTACCACTGAAAGGCACCTTAACTTGATGTCCCCTAATAAATCTACCTCTCCTTATATTAGCTGTGGCAACGAGGCGGCTATTGCGTCGGGAGCGCTTGCGATTTTATCTCAAAAACTAGCGGGGGCACGGTTGTTTTCATGTCCAGCTCGATGTCGAACAGCCCCTCCAAGATGCCTTCCCAGATTTCCGAGTCGATGATAAGCGGCGTTTTTATGAGCAGGTACTTGTCTTTCAAGTAGAAGTCTCCGAATCCCTGCACTCTGAGTCTTTTGAAGATGTTTTCCCAGTTTTCGCGTTTTGCTGCTTGTAGGCCTAAGGTTGTTTCCATGGAGACTTTCAGGGCGGAGCCCATTTTTTTCCCGATTTCACGCCATTTTTCTTTTGGGATATTCTGGATTAGAATGTTCAGTAGTTCCACGTTGACGAAGGCGATGCGGCTTATGCCGCAGTAGTATTCGCCGGGAAAACGCCAATCGTAAATCATCATGCTTCGGTAAACGTCAAGCATCTTGGAGATAAGCGGTTTGATCCCGGGTTCCTTTCCCTCTTTTATAAGTGAGTCTATGAAATCTCTTTCTTCTTTTTCAAGTATGATTGTTGTTCTTTTGGTGGTTGCTTCGTCTTTGTGGACCATTTCTTCTAGGCGTTTTTTCTCGTCGGCTTGCATATTTGATATATCTGCGAGTATATCTTATATGCTTTTCTTAGTAGGCGCCCCTGACACACAATCCGAGAAGACTTAATACACGCCTCCAGAATCTAGAGAACGCCGATGAAGAATCCTAAAAGCTGAACTTGATGATGCACCCTGGGGTATCTGAGGCACATCATTACGTTACGATTTTCTTTCTGATAAGAAAGAACATTAACAGTAATCCCGCTATAAACAATGCAAAACCCGAAACCACCGAAGCCACGTAATTCACTTTCAGAGCGTCAAAGAGCACGTAAGAAATGTATGTTGGACCAACAAAGATCAGAAAAACCGAAACTAGAATTAGGAAGACCCTCATGAATTTTGAGTTCACATCAAACCTGCCAACGTTGCTTTCGTCGTTTTCCACCATGCGCGCACAATCCGCTATTTGTTTAGGTGCAATGCTTTTCTTATAACCCTTCTTTTATCTCTTTTCCTAAAGCCTTCATCAAAAACTTGAAAACTTGAAATCCAGCGCCGCGATCCGCCTTAAATCCTGTTGTTGCACCTAACAAGCAGACGCCGTCGAATCCTCGTTCTTTTGCAAGCGCCAACGTAAGCCCTGTTCCCCCCACTATTCTGCCTTTGCTGTATATGACTGACCCCTTTTCCATAAACTCGGTTGCCAGCTTCGCCGACGTGGCCGCAATGTACACTTGGGTCTTTTCCTCCGTTAGCGGAACTCCTCCCATTGTAACAACGAAGTGGCAGCCCAACTTTTCGACGAAATCCACTATTTCATCGCAAACCTGGTAGTGCGCCAAAACATCGTCGAACGAGGGCTGAGTTTCCCCCGTCATGATGACAAGGTTGTTTTTATCCATGGGCGCAGAATAGAACTCGTACCTTGGCAAGTGCGCTATTCCTTTTGAACTGATTGAAACGTAATCTGGGAAGGACGGCGAATACATTTCCGCAAAAAGCTTGGCCTCACAAAACTTTATCAAAAGATGCGCGGCGATTCTTCCAACGTTGCCAAACCCTGGCAGTCCCTGAACAAAAACTGGGTTATCCAGGTCTGGGCGTAATATCTCGCGAAAGTAGGGTTTCTCCATTCACTGTTGCACCATTGCTACAAAATAATTGTCGCCACTAAAATGCTTTTGCTGAGGAAAAAAAGAAACTATTAATATTTGACGCTTGGTAGTACTAAAAGGATTCAGAGAAAACGCTTCAAGCGTAAACTTTAGCGGGGTGGGGTAGCCAGGATTAACCCGCTGGGCTCATAACGGCGCGTGTCGCTGTGAGATACCCAGAGATCGCTAGTTCAAATCTAGTCCCCGCTACCAAACATCTTTTACGGTACCAAAATCGCGGCGCAGTTTTAAACGCGTTAATCTGCTGTTAGCCTTTTGACGTGCGTTTTCAAAACTGGATTGTTTGCCCATTTATGGTGATTCTTTCAGTTTTAGCAAAGGACTGCCAAAATTCTGCTTCCATCAATTTCTGCCGCAGGTTCTCTTTGGCTTTCTTAATGAGACGAGCCTTTTTGGAAGACGACAATTCAAGGAAATCGACTTTTTTTGGTTTTGACGGGTTCTTTTTCTTGCTCATCTTTGTTACCTTTACGGAAATATCGTTTGTATTAATAAATCAGTTCTTTCTAGGAGTGACACGTATCCAAATCGGATATACTTTACACCTTGGGCTGGACAAAAGAAACGATAAATGTATCCGCGGCGCTTACAGTTTACTTCAACGGGACGGAACCAAGCCTGACATGGGCTGTGTTCACAATAAGCCAGTATGGGAAAAAATGGTTGGGAGCTGCCGCCAGTAAACGCTGGGTTGCGGTTTTAGCCTCGTCCTTTCTCTTCTTTGCCGAAGTACTTGGTCCATTTGAGCTTGCGTGCGTCTCTTTTGAATTTCAGCGAGCTTTTTTTGCATTTGCCCGAGCAGAACCACAAGATGGTTCCGTCGTTTTTGATGTACATCATGCCTGTGCCGGCTGGGAAGTCGTCGCCGCAGAATGAACATTTTCGTGGTTTAGGCATTCAGGTTTCCTCTAGACAGCTTGATTTTTTATCTGGTGATTTTCTTGGCTTCTCTTTCTGTTTCTCGCAGCAACAAAACGTCTTGAACGCGCACGGGTCCTTTAACGTTTCGAGTTATGATGCGTCCTTTGTCTTTTCCTTCTAAAATGCGCACTCGCACCTGCGTGATTTCGCCAGTGACGCCTGTGCGTCCGATTATTTGAATAACTTCTGACGGTGTAAGTTCTTGTCCTGTTTTCTCGGCTCTGCTCATCACTGAGCTCCTCTTTTCATCTGCTCAATCCGCGTGATGATTTCTTTGATTAGTCCGGTGGCTTCTCCTTCCTTGATTATGCATGCTGAAGCGCATGGAACATCAATTCCTATGGCGCTGCCTAGTTTTTCTTTGCTTGGGACAAACACGTAGGGGATTTTTCTTTCTTCGCAGAGGAGCGGTAGGTGCGCTATGACTTCTGGGGGATCAACGTCTTCGGCTATGACGACGAGTTTAGCTTGAGCTCGTTCAACGGCTTTCGTTGCCTCGTTTGTTCCTTTTCTGACTCCGCCTGTTTTTGAAGCGATTTGGAGGGCTTCATAGGCTGCGTCTACGATTTCTTTCGGTGTTTCGTATTTTACATAGAATGGTTTTGACATGAGCCTCACCCTTTAAGGCACAGTCTTATCAACGCTTCTCATTTATGAAGGTTTCGACCGAAAATGGAGCAGACTGAGCAAATAAGCCGCTTAGGCTTCACCGTTGCTTTTTCTGAAGTGCACGGCAAGGCTACGCATGCTTTAACCTTTTTAACCTCAAAGGGCATTCACCTATTATGCCTATAAAATACTATTCTGCGCCAGACATCAAAAAGCAGGTGGATGCAATCGCTTCTGACCTAGAGCTTTTCCATGTTGTGCCTCAATTCGTTTTCTGCGTGCGAAGCAAAGGCTCTAAAGCCAAACGTACAATCGCGCGTATCCACGGATTAGGCAAAATCTGGCAGGGAGTTCTGAACATTCCGCCATCCTACACGATTGAGGTTATTTCGGAGATTTATGATAAAATGTCCGCGGAAGACAAAGAGAAAACGCTGATTCACGAGCTCATGCATATTCCCGGTGGCTTTTCAGGCGGTTTCCGCCCTCACAAAGGCTACGTTGAACGCAAACACGTGGAGCGGCTTTACCAGAAGCTGCAGCAGACAAGGGCTTCCAGAAAATCTGGGTCTTGTTTGTTGACTGATGTTTGAAGTTGATTGTCAAAGTTTTTAAATAACGGAAAGACTGAAAAGTGAAAAAACTATGGACATGTAAGGCAACGCGTTTTGAGAGGATGGGCAAATGAAACAAATTATGAAAAGCCTGAAGCATAACGGCATATACGTTCCCGTTTACGATTACAGAGGTTTCAGCATCAAAATTCAAGGGCGTAGCGTAAAGCTGACTTCTAAAAGCGAGCAGATGGCTATCGCGTGGATACGCAAAACGATGTCCCTTACGACTCCGCCAGACAAGGTTTTCATGAAAAACTTTATGCAGGAATTTTTGGAGCAGCTGAAACAGGAAAACCCCGTCCTGCCACTGCTCGGCTCATTCACCGAGGAGTACCTCAAAAACATAGACGCCGCCGAACCAGACGACGTAACCAACCCTGACTCTGACATCCGCAAAGCCATCGACTTCACCGAGGTCTCAAGCCACATTGAACGGGAAAAGCGGAAGAAGGAGCGCATGAGCAAAGACGAGAAGAAGACGCTGGCTGCGGAACGCAAGGCTGCCCGCTTGGAACGTAAGGAAAAGTACGGTTACGCCTTTGTTAACGGGAAAAAACTGGAGATAGCTAATTGGACCGCGGAGCCCTCCTGCCTCTTCGCTGGTCGCGGCGACCATCCTAGACGCGGCAAATGGAAGGAAGGACCCTGTGAGGAAGATATAATTCTTAACCTTTCTCCGGATAGTCCACGACCTGCTGGAAACTGGAATGAAATCGTTTGGGAACCCGAAAAGATGTATGTGGCCAAGTGGACTGACAAGCTTACCGGAAAAATCAAGTACGTATGGTTCAGCGACACGGCGTTTATCAAGCAAAACCGCGAAAAAGAAAAGTTCAAAAAAGCCGAAAAACTCGGCAAACAAATCACAGCAATCGAAAATCACATACTCAAAAACCTTGACGCCAAAGACGAAACAAAACGCAAAGTCGCCACCGTATGCTGGCTTATCCTCAAACCGAACATGAGGGTTGGAGACGAAAAAGACCCTGACGAAGCCGACACCGTAGGCGCAATCACGCTGAGGCCCGAGCACATCAAAATCGAAGGCGACACGCTGCACTTCGACTTTTTAGGCAAAGACTGCGTCAGATGGGAAAAAAGCGTGCTGGCTCCACCCGCAGTCATCAGAAACATCAAGGAATACAAAGAGGATCCAAGGAAGGAATACCTTTTCCAAGGTGTGGACTCCAAAAAGGTTTCCAGATTCCTCTCCCAAAAAATGCCCGGGCTAACCGCCAAAGTGTTCCGCACTTGGCGGTGCACAAAAACCGTGAAAGAAGAGTTAGCCAAGAGCCCAGTGGCGAAGGAGGATCCGGTTTACGTGAAGAAGTACGCGGCGAAAATGGCTAACCTGAAAGTGGCTGAAGTGGCAAACCACAAGCGCAAGGTTTCGCCGAAGTTCGAGGAGCGCTTAGTAAAAAAAGAAGCCAAGCTTAAAGAGATGCAAGTGCAGTTGGAGCAGAAAAAGGCGGAAGGCAAGAAAACCGAGGCGTTAACCAAGAGAATCGAAAAAGCACGGCTTGATATCGAGTTAACGAAGCTCACGAAAGAGTACAATCTGGGCACGTCGCTCAAGTCGTACATCGACCCGACCGCATACGTGAAGTGGGCTAGGAAAGTGGATTTTGACCTGGAAAAGTTCTATCCCAAAACCTTGCGGAACAAGTTCAGCTGGGCATTAGGGCTTGACGCTGAAACCGAGTGCGCAACCGCATGAGAATCACTGAAACGAAAGACGGCGCAATCCTCGAGGTTTTCGTGAAACCCAAATCCCAGAAGTTCGAAGTGACCTTCGAAGGAGACGATGTGGTGGTTCGATGCACCGAAGAACCAGTCAAAGGCAAAGTCAACAAGGAACTGTTGAAAGCCCTCTCAAAACTCTTCCACACAAATGTCGAACTGGTCTCAGGCGCCACCTCAAGACAAAAACGACTGCTACTGAAAGGTATTGAAAAAAGTGAAGTGGAACGCCTTCTACGCACAGCAAGCACTTAAACGTTTTTACAAGCACGCTTTAGAATATCAAGGCATTTTTGGATTGATTATCTTGCAGGAGTGACTTTTATCCTATCTTTTTTAACTACGACCAGACAGTTTTCTATCTTTATTTTGGCAGAAAGCAGTTGCTGTATTCTTTTGGATATCTGCTGGGGCGATTTTGGGATGAATCTGAGAAGGATTACGCCTTTTGTCTTAATTTTTTCTTTGAAGATGATTTGACCGAAATCTTTATCGAATGTTACTATAATTCTTTCTTTTGTTTTGCCCAGTTCCAAAATTTTTCTATCGCTGAGCCCATATGCGAATTCTGTAACTGAAATGATATCAATACCTTGTCTTTTTGGCAACTTCACTGTTTCTGATGGAATGTTTTCGTCTGCAAGTAGCTGGGTCAAGGCAGTGGATGGACCTTCTCTTCTTTCAATAGTTCAGTTGCGTATTTCAAAACCGCTGTAATGTCTTCTTTTTTGAGTTGTGGATAATTTTTCAGTATTTTCTCAGTTGTCCACCCGCTGGCAAGCAAATCCATGATGAATTCAACAGCTATCCTTGTGCCTTTTATGATGGGTTTCCCTGACAAAACATCAGGGTTGAAGGTTATTCGGTCTTTCCACATTTCAGTCAACGAAGACGCCTACCCAAAGTATAGGTGAGACGGCATATAAACATCTCGCGGAAGAGATGACGTGTGTTACGTGAACAAAAATTTTTGAGAAACAGCGCAAACCTTATTTCGCAATAATCAAGCTTGTTGTTTAAAGAGAGGGCGACAAACTCATTGTAACAAAACTTAAAGTTCCGCTTTCAGGCGAAGAGCTGGAAGACCTGTTCAGAGAAATCGACGAACAGAACAATGGAAAGAAGAAGCCCAGCGAAAGAGAGATTTTGGAAGAGGTTCAGGCATACAGGCATGAGAAGCGAGCCAAACAAGATGCATAACTTCAGATTCAGAACGATTACGCTTCATCTTCATAAAAGAGACTAATAGTATTTTCCGAGCATTGTGGTACTCAGTGTACCATCGCTAACTGTTAGTTCTCATTTTCGTAGGTCTATATGAGAGTGGAGGATAGTACCAAGAATACAATAAAGCAAACTAAGGTATTCAAGATAAAAGCAATAAAGAAGTCTATTGCTCCTACTACACCATTCCATGTTGACCATGTGTATATTGGAGAACCTAGAAACAATATAGAGTGAAGCTGGTAGTCACCCATAAAAGGTACTGCAGTTGATTCATATTTTACTGAAAATGGAAACCCTACGATTGATAAAATAATGCCACAAATTATGCATAAAATATATCCTATTCGTTTATACCTTCGACGCATACTCTCAGTTATTTACTCAGAATGTTTCAAGTTTTTGTGTCTTCGGTTTTCTACCTATTCTTTAAACCAGCCTATTTCTCGCTCGTACTCTAAAAGTTTTGGCGGTTTCACAAACTTTACAATTTCTATTTTTCCATCATTAATTTCGTAAATACACCAAACTTCTTTTATCCAATTGCCATAGTCTTCATGGAACAACATAATCCATATTCTGTCAATAGGAGTATCGCCACACTCAACTGCAATGCGAAGTTTACGTGATGAAACGTCAATAAAACTCCCCTCAAACTGGGCATCATTTGCTCCCAATTTTTTCAAAAGTGCCTCAGCATACTTTTTTAAAGCTCTATGAGTTTCACTTTCGCTTCCTTCCTTTTTGGGCAAGTCGCTATAGTCAAGTTTTTGCTTTATTTTATCAAATGTGACTACTATATCCGCGTCTCTAAATCGCTTAAAATCTTTCTCAGTAGCCAAATATGGATATGTTGTAATAATCATTTTATCCTTTCCATACAACCGTCTTGTTCTCTCAAACTCTAACAGTCTCTCTTCCATAATCAATGCTTTTAATAACCTATTTATAGAGGGGGTATAGACAAAAAATCGCACATCAGTTCAGACCGTACCAGAATATGTTCCAGATAACAAAAAGTAACAATCAATTATCAATTTGCTTTTTCAATAGTTCGGCTATCCCTGCGTTTTAAACCGTAATATCGCGGCGATTCCGCCAAACGCGTTCTTAAGCATCTGCCCCTCTTCCGTCTCGGTGGAAATTATCTCCACATCCGTGTTCGCCTGCTCCGCCAGCTGCGCCAAATCATCAATTATATCCTGCTTATCCACAATGCCCAAAGATGGCGCTTGACATTTCGGACACGGTTTCCCAGACAAGCCCTGCTCAAACTCCGCCAGCTTCTGGCTTTTAACGGTGTGTTTCTCCTCGTAGCCGCAAGCGCTGCATTGAACCGTCACGCGCAAAATGTCAACTTTCTCCGAAATCAGAAGCGTCCTGACTGCACCTGCTTCCAGCGCCCTGCGCACCTCCGCTTCGCCGTAAGTTATCAGCCCAGTGTCGTGACCAACCTCGTACAGGAACTGCTGCATGAGGTTCTTTTCTTCGATGTACCGTACTTTCCGCATAATCTCAGGTGCTCTCTCCACCACTTCCTTCACGCCCTGCTCCTCCACGTACGCAGTGTCAATCGTGTCAATAATCTTGTTCTTCAACATGTAATTCAAGTAGTCGCCCTTCTCAAAATCGTACTTTGTCGGTCCAGGACCCGCAAGAATAATGCCCTTCAACGTGTCAATAGGCAAGAAAATATCGTTCGCATGCCCCCCCACACGCGTGAAATACTCATTCAGCTGCATATCCCGAAGCCGCTCGTACCTGCGAGCTGACTGACCACCCGCACGAGTCTTACCCGCCACCCCGGAAGTCATTTGTCGAACTATTTCCAGCCGTTTGCCCTGCAGCGTGGCAATCGTGGCTTCTGAAGCGTCAATAAGCAGTATGCCATACGTCTCCTTCTCCCTCAGCTGCTCCTGCAAATGCTCAGTGTGAAACCGCGAATCACACCGGTACAAGTAAATTTTAATAGGCTCAGGCGGTTCAATAACGTAAGTTTCCATCCTTTCGCTGCCCGCACCATTCTGCGGTATGGCCCCACAGAAAATCACAAGCCCGTTGTCCGGCGGCGCCTTGAAAAGCTTAAGCCGCTGCTGCACCTTCACAATCGCGTCCTGCACGTTTTTGCGCGTAGTGTTCGATTTAATGTTCGACGCAGTGCCGTACTCGTCACGCAGCATGTTTATGGCGTCGCTGATCTGCTTGCCCGGCGGAACATAAAGCGTAATCAACTCTGTGGCACGCCCTTCTTTGCTAGCTAGCGTGTTCAGTGTTTTTCGAAGTCGGAACAGTTCCAACGAGGTTTTTTTCTTTGCACTCAACTTTTTCACATGCAGATTGTTCTAGGCCATAAGTTACGTTATGGCGGTTAAAATAAAAATTGCTGTTTCTTTAGAAAAAAGGCGTTATTCGGCTTCTATTGCCTCTTTCAAAAAGGCCTTAAACGGCCCAAGTTTTCCGCCGTAGTTGCCCGACGAAATCTTCACCACACCGTGAATGCTCGCCGCCGCGGTTACACCCTGATTCATGGCGTTTTTCACCGCGTCAAGCGTCAACCCGTTAATAACAATCTCGTACACGCTGGCTACGTTTTCCGGAACCACCGAGTCAGGCACCAAAGTGCGCAACGTAGGACAATAAGGATGATTCGTTGAAGCCTTCATCTTATACTTAAGCGAACCCGCCTTGCTGCCTGCCCTGCACACGCCGCCTGGAAACGGCATAATCACATCAGGCGCATAAGCACGTATAGCGTCAGCCGCTGCCTCCGACGCCTTAAGCCCCGCAGCCTGATTTTCCGCGAATATCATAAAGTTGCCGCCTGCCACCGCTTCCTGCGCGCCAAAACCGTCCTCCACAATAAAGTTACCCTCCATCACCGGAATCTTCCAGCATCTTCTGCCGTTAACCATCGTTTTCTTCTGGAAACCGTCACCGAAGTAGCGAAGGCTACTGCCCACGCTAAGCTTCCTCTTGGACTCTGCCATGCCATTATAAGCTGAGGTTGTGGGACACGTCATAATGCATTGACCTATGCGCTCCATAAGTTGATGCTTAAGCTCAAACCGGTCACGATTATAAATCTGAATAAGCACGCCAGGACGATTGTCAGGAGTCTGATCCGCCGATACAGGACGTTCGATGGCAGCTTCCGCTGGCGCCATGATAACGCTTGTGGCGAAGCCTGTGGCAACACCTGCGGCTGTTAACGCCCATTTCTCGTTTTCCGCAGTTATCAGTATTCGCCCAGCCCAAAGCGGGAACATCTCTGCGAAAGTGTCAACAACCGCGCAGACATGCCCTGTCTGGACTGATTTTACTGTGAAAACTTTAGCTTTGTCGTCAAAGTTTAGAACTTCAAGTTTTTTTTCTGTTGCTGCCGCCATTTTGACATCATCCTAGACTTGTTAATGTATTGTAAATCTCAGCTTCAGATAATTCTCGCTCTCATTTAAGAGTTTTCGTGAAGATTCTGCGATTTTTAGCGCTCTACGCTGCTACCCCCTCTCTCTTTTTCTGCATACATTGGCTATTAGGCGGCAAATAGGTTCGTGTTCGTTTTTCAACATGCTATTGGGCGGTTTTTGCGTCAATACGGACCTACCCCTCTATAGTTTCTGCAACGAATCTCTATTAGGATCCAAATAGGCGGCAAATATACTGCTTGCTCCGCCTTGCCTACACATAGGTCACGCGTAGACCGCAGCTTATTGCGAACCGCTGTCTCTACTGTTGCAGGATTTTTTTCAGCTCTATCCAGAAAGTAGCCACGAAAGAAACAACAATCACCAACCCCCAATCCGGCAAGCTGAGATACGTGATTTTCAACGCGTCATGCACCACTGGAAGGCTGGTTCCAACAACCAACGTGGCTATCGCGAGCACCGCCCACATGATCATGACTTTGTTGGAGAAGAACCCCAGCTTCACAAGCGGTTCCTTCTCAGACCTGAAGTTAAGCGCCAGCAGAATGTGCCCCAGCATCCATGTGGCGAAGGCTAATGTCTGCGCCTGCTGGAGATTCTGAGTTAGGTACCATATTAAAAGGAAGTTAGTTGTTACCGCCGCGAAGAGGCTTAAGGCACCCATGGATATGCCTCTCAGCATGCTTCGATTCATGAACTTCTCCTTCGGATCAACAGGCGGCTTGTTCATGATCCCGCGTTCCTCAGGTTCCGCAACGAAGGTGGCTGAAGCTGCAAGGTCCATGAAGAGCTCCAGCACTATTATTTGAATGGGCGCAAATGGAAGAGGCACACCAAGAGCAATTGGGAGAAGAAAACTTGCTACAAGAGCAACTTTGCAAGCCAAGTAGTAGCGAACCCCCTTTCTCAAATTACTGAAAAGCTTGCGGCCTGCGTTAACCGCGGTTTCTATAGTGGCGAAGTTGTCGTCGGTCAGCACCATGTCCGCGGTTTCTTTGGCAACATCGGTCCCGCGAATACCCATGGAAACACCTATATGCGCTTCCTTAAGCGCTGGCGCATCGTTTATTCCGTCACCCGTAACCGCAACTACTTCGCCGTTTTCCCTGAAAAGCCGAACTAAGCGAAGCTTATCCTCAGGTGTGACTCGGGCGAAGACGAAAGTTTCTTTCAGCGCCTGTTTCAATTCCTCGTCCTTCATTTTCGAAATTTCGCTTCCAGTTAGCACATAAGCACTGTTGATTCCAACCTGCGAAGCGATTGCGCGTGCGGTTTCTGGATGGTCCCCCGTGATCATGACAACCTTTATTCCAGCTTCTTGGCACGTGCGGATGGCACCTTTAACTTCCTTCCTCGGCGGGTCGATGAAGCCCACTATGCCCACAAAAACCAAGTTCTGTTCCAAATCGGTTTTCTCCGGCTTGGATGCGGCTGGCAACCTGCGATAGCTGAAAGCTAGAAGGCGCTCACCGGACTGAGCCATTTCAACCATGCTTTCCATTACTTCTTGTCTTGAGGCTTCCGTAATTTCAGCCTCTTTGCCTTTCGTCAGAATTTTTGTTGATTTAGCCAAGATGTTCTCGGGTGCGCCGCTTGACAAGACAACCAGCGAACTGCCATATTGATAAACGTAAGAGGCGAGTTTCCGTTTATTATCAAAGCTTAACTCATCTTTTAGAATCCACTCTTTCACCAGTTTTTGAACGTCAATTTTGCCCTGCTTTATCTGCTCCAGAATCGCCTGAGCCATCGGATTGCTTAAAACAGTGTTACCCGTCAAGTCTCTTATCGCATCGCTTGCCAGCAAAGCGGTTTTCAAAGCCTCTCTCTCGTTTTCCTTGAAGCTCTGGGCTTCCACGGTTTTGCCATCAAAATAGAGGTGTTCTATTCTCATTTTGTTCTCGGTTATGGTTCCAGTCTTATCCGTGGCGATTACGGTGACGCTTCCCAGAGTCTCCGCCGCCCGCAGACGCTTGACTAAAGCGTTTTTCCGGGAAAGAGAATAAGCGCCAACGCCCAGAACCATAGTGATTATTATCGGCAGCTCCTCAGGAATAACCGCGAAAGCCAAGGCGAGGCCCGTTAAAATCATCTGCTCCAGCGGCAAACCCCGAAGAAAACCGAGAACGGGAACAAGCACGCAGAAGAAAAGTGCAATCCAAACTAAACTTTTCGAAAGCTGCTTCATGGACAGCTGCAGCGGGGTCTTCGGCTCCTTTGCTGCTTTGGCTAAGCCTGCGACTCTGCCCACTTCAGTGTTGACGCCTGTTGCCGTGATCAGAGCTTTAGCCTGTCCTCTGTTGATGACTGTTCCAGCGAAAACCATGTTAACCTGCTCCGTAACCCTGGTTTCGCTGGGCAAAACCGCGTCGGCGTCTTTGGCTACTGGGAACGATTCGCCAGTCAGCGAAGCCTCATTAACCGCAAGACCGAAAGAAGACAAGAGTCGGGCGTCTGCGGGCACGCGTTGCCCAGTTTTCAAAGATATAACATCGCCCGGTACCAAGAAGGCGGTTTGTACTTCTCGGAGCTGCCCGTTCCTAAGCACGAGTGTGGTGGGCGGCGCTAACTTCTTCAAGGCTGCTATCGAGCGTTTGGCGCGATATTCGTTCCAAACCTCTACGAGAACGAGGATGATGATTACGGCGATTATGGTTAAGGCGTCGGTGATGCTGCCTAAAACGCTGTAGATCACCCCTACAGCGATAAGGAGCAGAATCATAGGTTCGGTGATCTCTTCTTTCAGTATTGCCAAGAAGCGAATTTGCGTTTCTTCCACCAGCTTGTTCATTCCGTATTGAGCTAGTCGCTGCGCTGCTTCTTGGTCAGTTAGACCTGTTTCAGGGTTCACGCCTGAAGATTGAATTATTTCCTGCAGTTCTCGGGAATGCCCCTCTTTCAATGGCAACACGCCTGAACCTTCTAGTAGAGACTTGGTTTTTTAGAGTTTTGATCTAGATTGTTGGAAAATTATTCTTCAGCATTAATTTCGGGTTGATTATGAAAAACTTTATAACATCGCCCAACATTCAGCATTCGTAAAAGGTAGAAAAACATGAAATTCGGCACATACGTATTTGAGCCAAAAAAGGCTGAAGGTTTCGACTTTCATCTGTTCCGCGTGAAACCAGAGGTAGGCAGGCGATTACCGCCAATGTCAGACATGTACAGCAACATCGCGATTTTCGGAGACAACGTTACCGCTCGCAATCATCCAGACTGGATTTCGCAATCACCTCTAGGTCCAGCATGGAGAACAAACGACAACTTTAACGTGCGATGGGACATCCTCTGCCACACACAACCCGAACACAGAGCAGAACAACTAGACTACATTGAAGACGTTGCGAGGCATAGCCCAGGAGTCTGGCTTAACAGCATCCACTTCGCAGACCACGGACACTGCACATGCCCACGTTGCCATGCACTCTGGGAGAAAAGCGGGCTAAGCTGGCTTGAATGGCGCAGAAAAGAAGTCACCGACTACATGAGAGAAGTGAGCGAACGAGTACGCGACCGTGCAAAGAAAAAATTCGTTATCGGTGTCCTCCCAGACCCAGTCAGCAGCTACGAGCGCTTCGGCATCAACTTCGACGACCTAGCTCCACTAACCGACGAATTCCTTGTTGTCATGTTCAGCAAGAACTACGCCACCCCATGGTACTGGGAAATGCTTACACGCGGATTCAAAAAACTCTTCAAAGACGTACCCCTCAACATAGCGCTATACGTTTTCGGTCCTGGAGACAATCCAGCAGAAGTACCCGCTCCAAGCGAGCTGGTCACGCTTTCAGTTCGCGCTGGAAGAGCAGGCGCTGATGGCATTCTGTATCTTACAGACAAAGCTAGCCAAATTTGGGATTTCCAGAAAGCCGTGGTTGACAGAGTCGAACTCAGAGAGAAACTGAAGACCTACGGATGCCAGGAAGTTCTAGACTTCTTCAAAAGCTGGGAAAAAGTCGTAGAGTAAGCCTTTCGGAACAAAACCTTAAAACAATAGGCGAGAGTGGGTGGAAAAAAGCCACCACGCTGCCTTTTTATTTTAACACAACAGTAAAATAGCGTGGATGCCGCTTCCGTTTTCAGGGTTTAACCGTATGCCGCATTTTATATTTTGCAAAACGAAGGAAAAATAACATATAACACTTGCACATTTAGGGGAGCAGTAAAGAGGTAGAATTTGCGTTGGATGAAGTCTTAGAGATGCTGGACAAAACGGCAAAGAGAATCCAAAAAGGCCTTGATGAAGGCAAAGAAGCCGCGTCAAAACAGATAGCTGCTTACGAGCGGGTACTTCAATCGAAAGATGCTTCTGAGGGACAAAAAGTCAAAGCGTTTATGGGAAAAACTCTTGAGTTAGACCGTTTGGAACGGTTGTCCTCTCAGCTAAGCCTGCTTTATGCGCTTCAGATATTCGCTTTTAAGGTTAAAGTGCTGGAGATATCAGTCAGCAACATCAGCGAACAGCTGGCGCAGTCAGGGGTACTGCAGAAAGGCGCGGAATTGGAGGATATAAAGAAGAATATTGATGCCTTGAAGATTCTGGTGGAAGCGCAGTACAAATCCATGAGGGAAATCAGGGAGGACCAAAGTAAAAACCTGACTTACATCCATTAATTCGTGTTCTCAATTTTTCTTTCATTTTGCAGCTCTGCGTATTATTATAGATTTTTTGTTTGGAATCTTATTCTTCGTCATTTTGGATATATACTTTGAATATTATTAAAACGTTGTTTATGCGTGCATTTATGGGTTATTTTACTTGACGTTTGCTTAAGAATTAGGATAAATTATGAACAAATCACAAACACCTTTATATTCAGAGTCCAGAATGTAATATCAAAAAACGGAGTTGGAATTAACATGTACAGCAACATAACCCTGGACTGCCAAACTAAAGCGAAGCGGCTCTTCTGCGAAGACTGCTTGGCGCGCAAAAACTGCAAGGTCGCACGTTAATCAGGAAACTGGAGGTGAAAAAGAAAATGAAAACAAAGCTGCTCCTCGAGTACAAAGTGGATTTAACAAAGATTGACGGTTGTGGAGATTTTCCTTGCCCAACATGTGGAGTCAACATGTCTCCAGATGAACAAACAGAAGACACGTACTCGATCAAAGGAATGAAAACCAGACGAGACATCTTGGAGGAACTTGTGATACAGTGCCATAGATGCAAAACTTTGCTTCGCCTCACCGGCTTCAAGCTGCTTGATTCGCTGGAGGGCGGCTCTTAACCCTACCTACTTTTACGGCCGTAACTCTCTTGGCATAGATACTCAACAAGAGCAAGAACGGTATTTTGCACGCATTCATCTTCAACTACAATGACGGCGTCGTTGTCCCGTATTTCCTCAAACACCACTTCAAGAGCTTCCAGATACTTGCATGAATCATGTTTTCCAGCTTCATTTAGGTGAGGCGAGATAAGGTTTAGAACTGCTTCTTTATCCCAGTCATCAAACAATTTCTTTGTTGTTAGGTTCTGTTCAACCTGGTTTCTCAGCTCAATCCATGTGTAAACTTCACCTAACTCGGTGTTGATTAAGGTATTTCGAAACTCGATGTATTGGACCATTAGTAACCAAGCTCGCTGTAATCATTTAAGCCCCAAGTATTATTTGTTTTCTAAACGACCGCCTGTTTAGTTCATGCATATTCCAGATAGAGCCCAAGTGAAAATTTGGAAGTTAAAAATCTTATTAAGGACAACCCTTGAATGAGATAGAACTTGGAAGGGTCTTTATGCTGCATAAGCTTGAAAAAATCTCTGAAGATGAAGACATTCAACTACTTTACGTCACGGTGATGCAAGAGTTAGAGGACGCTATCCAAAGCCTCAAAAGGTCTCTTATCCTGTTAGGAATAGTGTACAGGTACATGGAAAAAGAGGGCAACCGCCAAGGCAAAAAAAACATAAAGAAAAAAGTGCTAGACGACCTATTCAAGATAGAAGCCGTCTGTAAAGAAGCAAAAAACGAAATCGCAGCATCTTAAGCAGGTATTAAGAGAACTGAGGCGGCTTTAAAAATGAGGTGCGTTGGAAATGTGGCTAAGCGATGAGAGAACAGTGGCTATCGGAGCGATACCCTTCTCTTGGTATTCTATTTGGAATGTTCTTGCGTTTTGAGAGTGTGCAGGTTTCTTTTCGGTTTGTCCTTGTGATTGGCGTCACCTATATTGTAAGAAAAAGAAAAGTGAACTCTCAACAATCTCGCATCGCCAGAAATCATGGCTGTCGATTTTATATGTGATGCTGAGCATCTCCTATCTTGTAACCGCTCGTTTCTTTTTTTCAACGGCTTGCGCTTCCTGTTTCATGTTGGCGTAGGTGAATGATTTCCCTTTCTGTAACAAGTTTTATATGTGCTTCAGGATATACAGGGCTTTATAAAATTTAAGGAGAAAGAGAAAAGATGGAATTTGCTAAAAGTAAGACTGCTATTTTAATGATTGCGCTATTTCTATTCTCAACTGTAGCTGTTGTTGTTCAATTACCCGAAGCTAACGCAGCTGGAAACACCTATACCTCCTACGTTTATGTGGCTACTGGCACTGGAAACCGCCCTACGCAGGTCAATACGCCCATATTGCTTGTCGCTTGGACTGCAGACATGCCTCCAGACACTGGTGAAATATTGGGTGTGGTTACATCACCCTCAGGCAGAGCTGGATGGTATGGCATGCAATTATTAGTCACAGACCCTGACGGCAATACGGAGACCCTTGACATGCCTTACAGTGACCCAGTAGGCGCCAACTACATGCAATTCACTCCCACTATGGTGGGCACTTACCAAATTCAAGCCAAGTTCCCATATACCGACAAGGAACTTCAGGTGGATTTGTCGAGTGGAGGAAGTGTTTTCCACAAAGGAGACCATTACATCTACAGCGAAGCTTTAAGTCCAATTGCAACATTTGAAGTCGTTGAAGAGCCTCAACCACAATGGATTGAGTCACCTCTTGTAGGTGCCCCCTGGACTCGTCCAATAAACGACGCGGCCAGAACATGGTACGTGCTTGCAGGTAACTGGCTTGGCGGTGCCGCGAACGTGTATCCTCCAGGCAGTGCCGGCGGCAACTTGAGTCCTTACGCCTACGGACTTGCACCAGAGAGCGCTCACATAATATGGTCAAAACCGTTCTACATCGGTGGCATCATGGATGAACGATACGGAGACATCAACTTCGCAACCGCCCACTACCAAGGTACCCAATTCAGCCCAGGATTCATAGTTGACGGCAAAATACACTATACACCCTACATCACTCACACTAAAGCCCAAGGATGGGAAATCATCGATCTGTATACAGGAGCAACATTGTACAAAAACTACAGTGCAACAAGACCTAACATGGCAACAAACTATCTCTACGAATCGCCTAACCAGCACGGAGGATTCGCGTATCTGTGGGAAACTGGCGGCGGCGGCGGCTTCTTCGGAGGCGGTGGTACACCCGTTCAGGTGCCGGAGATTATTCAGGTATCTAATTCGTTCCAGAATCATACCGGAGAGCTTCCTATCAGGACGGCAGGCTTTTCAACTATAAACAGGACGGCAACGCCAGTTCAGCTTGGTACGGTTTGGAAGATGATCGACGCATACACAATGCATACGTTATGCTACATAGCTAACGTGTCCACTAGCGGTACACAGGTCTATGGCAAAGACGGAAGCATACTACGCTACAACACGGTAGACCTTGCACCACGCGGAAGCACTGTACATGACTACTACTGCACGGTGTGGAACGCTTCGGCTGGAACAATGGTTGCAAGCCAACACGGAACAGGCGCTTGGCAGTGGAGACCCGCAGGCGGAGACTTCGGAGCAGAAGACCCGTACTTCGGAGCGCAGGGATTCTTCAGTTCCTACGCCATGGACTTCAACATCGTGCACGACGGCAACGAAATGTGGTGGCAGAACTTCTCAATACCCGACATCTCTGGCGGCAGCATCCAATGCATTCGCGAAGGCAGATACATGATCGTTGGCACAGGAGGATCATACACCCCCGCAGGAACGAATTACGGATGGATTATGAACATTAGCCTAGCAGAGGATAACAAAGGCACTCAGATTTGGAAATCCCCCAATATCACACCACCATACGTTGACACAACCAAAAACATTACAGTCGCAGGAATGTTCACCGGCGGCTTCAGCATGAACGGCGTTTATCCGGAAGTAGGCCCTAATGGCATAATAGTCTACTCGGAATCAAAGCAGCTGATGGTGTGGGTCTACGACGCGAAAACAGGTACGCAGCTATGGCAAACGGAACCAGGTGAAATATCACAATACCAGTTCTACAACTCGCACATCAACGTCGCTTACGGACTTGTTATAATTGACGGTGGCTACACTGGAGAGTTATTGGCTCTAAACGCTACTACAGGAGACGTTGTATGGAAATACGACGCTGAAGGCATCGGCGATGAATCTCCCTACGGCAACTATCCCGTCGGCGACTATGTAATCTCTGACGGCAAGATGTACACGTCCTCTTGGGAGCACTCATACACGCACCCAATAATCCGCGGCTACACTTTGAAGTGCATCAACCTCACTGACGGAACAGAAATATGGAGCGGCTTAGACTGGGGCACTGGCATGGCCATCGCAGACGGCATATTAGTTGAAAGCAACAGCTTAGACAACATGATATATGCCTACGGCAAAGGGCCAAGCGCTACCACAGTCGAGGCGTCACCAGGCTCTTCAGTGCATGGAACAAGCGTAATGATAACGGGCACGGTCACCGACCAGACTCCCAGCGGCAGGCGCAACACCAATGACCTAGTAGACTGGACGCTTAAGGGCACTCCAGCAATATCCGACAAAGACATGACTAAGTGGATGGCGTACGTGTTCATGCAGCAGATAAAGCCGACAGATGCTAAAGGTGTCGAAGTTATCTTGGAGACGCTTGATCCTAACGGCAACTTCTACGAAATCGGCAACGCAACCAGCGACATAGACGGTAACTACGGCTTAGCATTCAGTCCCGACGTTCCAGGAACATACCAGATATTCGCCACATTCAAAGGAACCAAATCCTACGGACCATCAACCGCATCAACATACCTAACTGTTGATGAAGCACCGCAAGCTGCACCTACACCCACACCCGTGCCGCCAACAATGACTGACACTTACGTGTTAGGCATCGGCGCGGGAGCAATCATAGCAATCATAGCAGTCGGCTTGATAATCATACTGATGCTGAGAAAACGGTAAACAAACCGTAAAAACCAAACAATCTTCCCCCTCATTTTTTTCGGGGTCACACACAAGGGAAGAAGAGGCTGAAAAACTCTTCCAAAGTTCAATTTAAACAGTAGCGGGTTTTAGGTATTTTTAATTCTTCTAATAAGGTGCATGAAGATCCCGGCAAACCCTCAATGCCTCAAAATTTTTAACTTGGAACCTCTCTTTCCCCACTCATACAGGCACTAATCCTAAACAACGGATTCAACAAAGAATAACAAAGTAACCCGTGTAGTACACAACACAGAATCTAAATTGATCTAAGCTTTGACTATACAACACGAGAACACACATAGGGCGGCAAATCTTCCTTAAACAAAAACAAGGGTACGCGAAAAAAATACTTAATCACCAATGAGTCCCTGAAAGTGGTCAGGAAAGCAAAGTTTGTTTTTCACATTTTTCCCGCCACTCTTGACCTATTTTTGCTTGTGCTTTTTATTAGGCAATTGCTCTCAAACTTTGGAGACAAGCACGTTTGCAAGAGAAAAAGAGTTCAGCTCATTTTCTCCTCTTTATCAGCATTACCAGAATTATTACGATTATAATTACTGCTATAACGGCACCTATTCCGATTAACACTTCTGCTGTGAAGAAACCTATAGGTGTCGGGGTCGACGTTGGGGTTGGGGTAGGCGTGGGGGTCGGTGTCGGGGCAGGAGTAGGCGTCGGTTCAGTTGTTGGATTAGGTGACGGCGTTATATCAGACCCTTGGAGAACGCAATTGGACCCATAGGAAAAGGCATCAAGTTGATCAGTTGACTCATAGGAATACGTAGTTGTTCCCTGTTCTCTAATGTATGTATAGAATGTGTAGGAGAATTCTCCTGATATAAGGTCACTTCTTTGTGGCATATTGAAGTTCACATATTCTGTTACATTATCATTTGCGGCTATTTGCAAGGAGCTGTCAGTGTAGTTCAATACATATGCCGGAGTGACGAAAAATGATCCATCGTCTCTCATGAAATAAAGTTGAATCCCCATCTCCCTTATGTCAAACGCTTGATTATCAGTTAAAATATTGATGGCAACGGTTGCTGGGGAACCCATATCGTAGCTTACTCTATCAAAGTTAACGCTGAAATAAGGCAACTGAGCTGAAACTGACGAAGCAAGAACACACGCAATCAAACAGCCCATAAGAGCGCATACCAGTAACTTTTTCATTTATTCATCCTCGGTTTTCTTAACTTTTCTCGTTCAATAGGCCTTCATCGATTAGGTTGATGGCTACATTCTTACGCTTCATGTTGAATATTAATTTTATCGAAATAACTCTGTTGCAGTCACATAAGAATTAGCTTGATGCTGGTGCAATCATGGGCGGATACGATGCAGCTGGGTATGCCACGTGCAGCAATATCATGAGTGCCAATACTGTAGGGTGCCAGTTTGAAAAGCTTAGAGTGCCGCTTGAGAGTGACCAGCCGCCGTCGGGGTTTTGGGTTGCGATGACGTTTTCCGCAAAGTCGGGGTAGACCAGGTTACCTTGCCCTGCCTCGTAGAGAAATGCAGCTGCTTCAAGTGCAATGTCTGTCACTGGTAAGCCGCTTTCGGTTAGTGCGGCAGTGTCATAATACAGGATTTCTATTAAGTTATCGGGCAATGATATGTTGCAGTTGTTTTCTTGTAGCCAAATTGTTGCCAGCAGCGCATGGGTCAACATGTAGCCTCCGCTGTATTTTGCATCTATGAGTACGGTTGGATAATTGCTTGGAGGGTTCCTTTGGTCTGCGTACAGGGCTGGGATTGTTATGGCGTCTACCTTTTCTATGATTGCTTTGAAATCCGTTTCATCTACGGTGTTATTATGGTCGGCGATGCGGCGGTATAATTTCATTAAAGAGTGGGAGCAGGAAGATAGTATTTCGTCGTAGTGTTGGAGTGCGTCTTTGAATTCTTGTATGCCGAACTGGCGGTAAATTACGTTAAGCATTAGCAGAGCGTACGGTTCATTTATTTGTTCTAAGTAGGTGACGGCGTGATTTATCGCTACTTTTAACTTGTCATCGGTCTTTTGGCTGGTTGGTTTTGGGGAAGCTGTGGGTGTTGGTTGCGTTAGTTGCGTTGGTTGTGGCGTGTTTTGGGGCGCACTTTGAGCGGTTCCCTCTGGACCACTTTTCAAGTCTGGATAAGGGGTGATTTTTGGGGTTGTTTGTAGCTCGTCCTGTGATGCAACCAATGGAGGCCTTAGCAGCAAGGGCGCAACCAGAAGACTGAATAATACGATTACGCAGATGGCGGCTGCAATAGATTTCTTCATCGTGTGTTTCTATCTCATTATACTCTTTGTGTGTATGTGACTTTAAGCTTTCTCAAATTAGGGCGTCAAGAAACAACGACTGGAGTAACCGTCAAAAAAGAACAAGCCTCTCGAGAACATGAAAGAGAAGCTGGGTTATTGTTTTGTATTGTTTTTCTGTGTGTTAGTTTGGTGGGGGAGCTATCATGGGTGGGTATGATGTTACGGGGTGTGCTACGTGCAGCACTATCATGAGTGCCAAAACTGAAGGATGCCAGTCTGTGTAGTAACGCGCATTTTGATCAGCAAACCAGCCACCGTCAGTAAACTGAGCTGCAATGACGTTCTGCACAAAGGCCGAGTTAACTAGGCTACCTTGCCCTGCCTCATAGAGGAAAGCAGCAGCTTCGAGTTGAATGTCGTTGACTCGTGAGCCGTCCCCGATTAATGCAGCGTTCATCTGGTATAGGTCACTTATGAAGCCGTCCGGTAGTTGGATGTTGCAGTGGTTGTCTTGCAGCCAGATGGTGGCCAGCAAAGCATGTGTCAGCAAGTAGGCTCCATCATCAATGCTTCCGTCATTGGTGGGTTGTGACGCGCAATAATAACCATAATCCACAGCGCCTGTTAGTTCAGATACGTAATCGTCGGGCAGGCTCCTTCGGTCGGAGAAGAGAGCAGGAATCGTGAGGCGGTCAAGTGGGTCCGTCACTGCGTTGAAATCCTCTGGCTGAACGGCAGAAGTGTTATAATCGGCGATGCGCCGCCATATCGGTATCAGGGGATCGTTGCCAGAAGCGTACAGTTGGTCGTAGCGCTGCAATGAATCCTCAAATTCTGCTATGCCGAACTGTCGGTAAATTACGTTAAGCATCATCAAACCGATGGGGTGCTCGGTCTGGTTCAAGAAGGTGATGGCTTGGTTTATTGCCTGCTGTAACTCCTGACTTACAGGTTGCGCAGTGCTTATGGGAGTGGCGGTAGGAGTGGGAGTGGGCGCAGAAGTAGGCGTTGGGGTGGGCGTGGGCGGCGCGGGCACGTCAGAAGTCGCCGAGGGAAGCTTTAGCAGTAACAAAGCCGTCAATAGACTGCATGTTACGATAACAGCGCAGAGCACTATCAGCCATTTCTTCATACAGCTTCTAACGGGGTTCAACAGTTTTATATGTATTGTTTCGAAAGGCGCGTGACCTCTCACAAGCAAATGTTGATCAAAACGGTGACTTCGACGGCACTGCATCATCAAAATGACCGCGACAGCTGACAGATAATTGCATTTTCTCCCATATGCCAAGTCTGCAGAGCCCCGGCACATCTGTTAATCACCCTTCAATCTTAATGCGGTCTTACATAAATCGTGACATAAAACTTGTTGTCTTAAGCTCTGTTTGGTGGATCGGGGGGACTTGAACCCCCGACCTCCTGAGTGCAAGTCAGGCGTTCATACCCGCACATCGCAATAGCTATATAGTTATGTTACTATCATTTCATGCATGAACAAGTATGTGACAATCTCCGTTCCTGTTGAAGTCAAAGAACGCCTCGAAAAAGCCAAGGGAAACAAGGAATGGGGCGAATTCCTTCTCGAACTCTATACCGAGCGGCGGCTTCTGAAAAGCAAAATAGCCTTCGAAGAACTAGCAAACCTACTCACTGAGGAAGACATCAAGGGAATGGTTGAGTCCAGCGAGGAGTTCAGGGAGACGTTTACTTTCGCATGAATATCCTTGACACAGGCGTCATAATCGACATGCTTAAAGCGAAGAAGTACAGTTCAGGGGCAATCTCGCCTTTATCGCTTATCGAGACTTTACGGGGCATCGAAAACAAGAAAAGAACAAAAGTGAAGCATCTGCTGGAAGAAAGCTTCGCGGTCATAAACCTGGACAACAAAATCATAGAAACATACTGTGACGTCTACTGCAAACTGAAAAAAGACGGCAACCCACTGCCTGACGCAGACCTCTTAATAGCCGCCACAGCCATGGCTTACAACCTGACTCTGGAAACCAACGATGAACACTTCCGAAGACTGGTGCCTCTCGGCTTAAAAATTAAGTGACAAGAAACGATTGAGGATTTGGTGGACCGGGGGGGACTTGAACCCCCGACCTCCTGAGTGCAAGTCAGGCGTTCATACCAGCTGAACTACCGGCCCACAAGCGGTTTCTGAATGCTTAGAACGGTTCCTTGATATTTAGGTTTTGGCTGCAAAAAGCGCCAGCCCCAAAAAAAATAAAGTGAAAAAAATATTGAATAAATAAAGTCAAGTGTTAAGCGTTAAAAGCTTAATATCGCCTTCTTGGTGGTCGTTTCTTTGACCAGCATTCTCGGCAGTAAACTGGCCTATTCGGGTCAGGCTTGAACGGAACTTCGCATTCCTGACCGCATTCAGAGCAAACTGCCTTGTGCATCTCTCTATCGGACATCGACTATTTCAACTCCTCTACTGTTTTGCGTGCAAAATTCACTTCTTGCACGATGCTCTATTGCATTACAGAGGAGAATATAAAATTTGTCATATACTTCGCAGGATTCAGGTGTGGAATTTCTGCTGGCTCCAGCGTGAAAGAGCAAGGCGCAGAAAACGGGCTATAAACCTGCGATTCCGTCCCTAAAATCGGGGAAAATTAAGACAAGGCGAAGCCAGCGTTGACTTCCGAGCCCCGCAAAGCATCGCATTGTGCAAAAAGTGATATGGTTTCTCTGGGGTTATCCTTGAATTGTCACTGGCTGAACTTCAAAAGGAATTTTCTCTTTCATTTTCTCTGCGGCATATGCGACAAGCTGATTAAACTGCTTTTCTGAGAGGACATTGCGTGCTCTGGACAAAACTTCTAGACATAAGTCTTTAAAAACGAGGTCAGCGCAACCCAACTTTGCGTCATCAATCAATTCTTTGCAAGCTTTAAAGATTTGTTCATTCATTTCGACTTCACCTTGCATCGAATACTTCACGCTGGAAACGATTAAAACACTTATGAATTCAGAATATTAATCCGAAATAACCATTAGCAGCTCAGTTTTTCCACCATAAACTATTTAGTCCGCTTTAGCGTCAGAACTTTCTGTAGCAGGTGTTTTTATGACCGCAAAGGAAAACTCGAACCCAGCTGAAACATTCAGGAATCGAATGCGGGAACAACAAGAACTTCTCAAGCTTCGACTGAAGCATGTTAAGCATACGGTTGCCGTGATAAGCGGAAAAGGCGGCGTAGGAAAAAGCACTGTAACCGTTAACCTTGCCGCGGCTTTTGCCCTGACCGGAGAACACGTGGGCATTTTAGACGCGGACATCCATGGCCCCAGCGTCCCCAGACTATTGGGGTTAACAGGACAGCGAGTGAAAGTGGGGCCGCCAGGCGCGTTTCCAGTCACAGGTCCCTTGGGGATAAAGGTTGTTTCGATTGACTTCTTTTTGCCAGAAGAGCAAACCCCTACCATTTGGCGGGGTCCGCTTAAAATGACGGCTATACGCCAGTTCCTGTCAGATGTGGTGTGGGGCGAACTAGACGTGCTGTTTATTGATTTGCCGCCTGGAACCGGTGACGAACCCCTGAGCATCGCGCAGCTTTTACCCAACATCGACGGCGTGGTCATAGTCACAATGCCTTCGGAACTCTCACGAGCCGTTGTGAAAAAGGCAATCACGTTCGCGCGGATGGTTGGGATGCCCATAATTGGCATTGTTGAAAACATGAGCGGCTACGTCTGCCCAAGTTGCGGGGAGAAAATTGACATTTTCCAGTCTGGCGGCGGAAAGAAGATGGCGGAAGAAACAGGTGTTCCGTTTCTCGGTAGCATTCCGATAGACCCGAAGGTGGGCGTGGATTCTGATAAAGGCTCGCCTTTCGTGATTGAGCATGCAAACTCGGCTGCGGCTAAAGCGTTTGTTGAGATTGTCAAGAAAGTTGAGTCTTACCTTCAGGAAAGAGAAAACACGAAACCTAAGTAGCGTGTGACGAAAAAACGTATTTGTGAAGATTAAAAGAAAAGTAGTGGAGAGTTAAATTCGGTTTTTCTTTGTTGCCCGTCATTGTCATGCTTTCGTAAGGGAAATCTCCATCGTTGAAACCATTCTAGACCTGTTTTCGCCTTCCCTGGGTGGCATCTCGACTGTTCCGATAGCTATCTTTGTCACTTTCAAGTCTTTTAGGAAACGGTTTCGAGTTATTTCTGCTACGTCAACGGCTGTGGTGATTGCTTGTCCGCGGGCTTTCAACGTTACCTCTTTAAGGTTAGCTTGAGAGAACGCTGTTATGATAGCTAGGACATAGCTCATGGGAGGTTTGTTTCCAACGAAGATTACGTCTGATTTTTCTGCCATTTTTTCTATCACTCCTTTTTTTATTCTTCCTTGTCGTGTTGCTAACGTTCATGTCTTCTCTCCGTGGACATTGAACGGTACTGCCTCTTATGAACAAGCTTGCTTATAAATTCAATTCAATAATTGGATGCATGTCGCGTGTCGCAAAAGTGAAAGCGGTAGGGTTTTATACCTAATCACTAAAGGGAGAAGTGTGCGCTGGAGGGTTGCGTGTGTCTGTGTCGCCTAGTATCCGGGAGGTTTTAGCGAGAAGAATCGCGGGAGAGATAATTCTCTCAAGCAAATCTGGGGCGACCATGCGGAAGTGGCGCGAGCTTTTCGCCGTGTCGCAAATAAGCCTTTCCGAGCGGATGTCGCTTTCATCCTCGGTTATAAGCGATTACGAGAGCGGCAGAAGAAAAAGTCCTGGCGCCAAGTTCATCAGGCGCTTCGTTTTGGCGTTGCTACAGATTGATGAGGAGAAGGGCAGCCGCTTCACCCGAGAATTCGCGAAGCTGACGAGTTCGCCGTCTGTGGCCATCGTGGACCTCAGGGAATTCCCCATCCCTGTTCGCGTTGAATACCTGTGCAGAGCCATAAACGGCGAAGTAGTCGCCTGCAAAGACAAGTTCGTAAAAGAGGTCAGCGGCTACACCGTAATCGACAGCAAGAAGGCGGTTGAAGCGCTTTCGGGCTTGGAGTACGCACAGTTGTTCGGGGCAACAACCGACCGCGCGTTGGTGTTCACGAACGTGGATAACGGGTGCCTGCCTATGATGATTGTGCGTGCCAGCAGCTTGAAACCGAAAGTGGTTGTTTTTCACCGCGTGAAACCAGATGACTACGCCATCAAGCTGGCAGAATACGAGCAAGTGCCGCTTATCTATTCAGATGTGTCCAGTGTGGAGCAGCTGGTGAAGTCGCTGCGGAAACTGTACCGCATTGCGTTGCGCATAAAACTCGGAAGACGCATACGGCCACCACCAAAAATAAGCGCGTAAATGAGGCATCACCAATTTCTCCTGATGCTTCCATCTATACAGGGGATAGCTTAACCGCAGCACAGCCAACTAACATATTTGCCGCTTATTGGCCAGTCAATGCAGAAAACTATAGAGGGGTCTACCTTCACAGACGCTTTTCACCTTTAAATAAGGGGGCTCTACAGACTTTTCCGAGCCCTAAAGGCGCTACAGTTTTCCGTCAACCACAAGTTTAATCTATTTATCGAGGGGGTATAAGTTTTTCCAAGCGCTAGAGTTCAAGGGCAAACGTTTAAGCGCAAAACAGATTATTAGTTTCGCAGTTTATACTCCTTGATGTGGGTTAGCGTGATAAAGAAGATATTAACTGGTTGCGGTTGCATTGACAACAAATTGAATGGTGGCATTTCATCTGAAAGCGTTACGCTTGTTTACGGAGAAGCCGAAACTGGGAAAACAACGTTGGCGATGCAATGCACCGTGAACTGCGCCATGCAAGGCTACAAGACTCTGTTCGTGGACTGCGACAACACCTTTTCCGCGAAAAGGCTCTCTCAAGTTGCTTCTGGAAAATTTGAGGAAATCGCCGACCTCGTGATCCTGATAAAACCCGCCGATTTCAAAGAGCAAACCGCCGTCATCGACCGCATTTCAGAGTACACCGCCAAAAACTTCGGTTTAATCGTCATCGACACCCTCAACTCGCTGTACAGGGCTAAAGTTGCGGAATCAGCTGGAAAAGCGTTCGGACCAAACCGAGAGCTGAACAGGCAACTGGCGATTCTGGCGCAAACCGCGAAAACCCAGAAGATCCCTGTGGTGTTAACAAGTCAGGTGCGAAGCGTTCTGGATGAACCATATCACAGTGTGGAGCCTGTGGCAACCAGAGTTTTAAAATTCTGGGCTGACACAATAATCGCCATGAAACCCACCGAAAGCCCGCAAACGGTGGAAGCGGTGCTTGAAGAAACACGCAGTAACCCTAGAGAAACACGCTGTTACTTGTGGATTGATGAAACTGGAATTCACGATTCCCCATTCCTTTAGTGATGGTTGATCACATGGACTTAGCCACATTAATCATCGCAGCGTTGAAATTCGTGTTTCCCGCTTACTGCGCAAACGCTGTGCCGGTGATTGCTGGCGGCGGAACCGCGATGGATTTCGGAAAAAACTTCTTTGACGGAAAACGTGTTTTCGGGAACAACAAGACTTTCAGAGGCTTCTTTTTCGGTTTAGCGGTTGGAATTGCGGTTGGGTTGGTTGAATGCTTCCTTTTCGGCTATCCGTTTCTGTTCAGTGTGCTTTCGCCTTTAGGTGCTCTTTTAGGCGATTTAGCGGCGGCTTTTCTGAAAAGGCGATTAGGGATTGCTCCTGGCGGTTTGTTCCCTGTTGTTGACCAGGTTGACTTTGTTGTGGGTGCGCTTTTGTTTTCGCTGCCGTTGGCGATTGTGTCTTGGGAATTGGCGATTGCAGTTCTCATAATCACTCCTCCAATTCACTTGGTCACGAATTTTGTGGCGTATAAGTTGGGGTTGAAGAAAAATCCTTGGTGAGTTTAGCCGCCGAGCTTGATTTGTATGGCGTCTTCCAGGAAGATGTACGCTAACAGCAGGAGTGTTACGCCTATGACTAGCATCATGTACGCTTGTCTGGGCTTGTAGGCGTATTTTGTGCTTTGGTAAACGGCTAAGAGTCCTACGAATCCGATGCTGTACAGCATTATGGCAATTACGCTGTCGGATATGAATTGCTGTCCAAGGTCAGGGTACAGGAAAATGTAGCCTTTGCCTGTGAAGAATGCGGGAAGCGGCGAAGAAATCAGGGTGAATAATCCACCGCCGAAAAGGAAAACCGCGTACGCGATTACGATTATGGAGACGACTAGGGATGAAGGTCTTGCTGTTGAAATCTTTTGGAACCATCGGCTCAGCGAAAATCTTGTTTCTGCTGCTCGCCTTTTAGCTTTCTTCGACACTACTGTTCCCTCGTGTTTACCAGGTAATTTGCTACTTCTTTAGCGCAGTCACCTGTTAATGAATTTTGCTCAATCTCACTTAAATATTCTACCCCAGAAACCTCCAAAGCCTTTCGCCAAACACCAAACCCAACCACAACACACTCATAAGCCTCAAACCAACACGCAAAACCAATCTTTAACAAAGTCCAAAGACAAAATTCACAACCTAACAATTAAAATTCCTTAGCCTGGTTTGTTTGCGGGACTGACGTGCGATTTTTTGTCTATCCCCCCTTATATATAGATTAAACCTGTGCTTAGACTGTTGCGGCTGGCTTCTTGGAAAAGACTGAACTCAAAATAAATAAAACTAATTTCCAATTGGAAAACAAGGGTTTACTGGGACTCCGCAGGTGCGACAAACTATGGGAGAAAGCGAAAATGAACAGCTATTTCAATGCTTAGCGTTTGCGTTTCTTAAAGTAGACCAGAGCTGCTACGCTTACTAAAACAACGGCAGCGACAGAAGCAGTTAAAGCAGGTACAACAGGGAAAGGCTCTGACTAAGGTTCTGGCGAAGGAGATTGTGGAAACTGTTCAGGAGTTCCGTAGCCTATTGGCGTGTACTGCTCGTTCACCGAGTAAACGTTTCCATTTTCATCTTTGTAAACGCCGCCTAAAGCGTACAGCTGATCGTTGACAACAGCGATTTCCGCGTCATCGAAATTCGTCAAGCGATTGGCAGAGTCTGGTATGGGTTCGGCAACGGTCCAGCTGTCGTTTGCCGGGTCATAAACCTGATTTAAGCCGTCGCCTACAACATATATGCGTTTGGCCGCCATAACGCCGATGGTCGCGCCTGCACTGATTGATTTTTGAGCGTTAGGCAAAGGCGACCCTAAACTCCACGTGCCCGTCGCAGGGTCATAAATCTGATTCAAGTTAACACGCGTTCTCGAAGTGCCGTTAGGCGCTAAACCGCCTATCACGTAGATTTTATCTTGGTAGATGGCGGTGCCGAACCAAGCCAATGGACCAGGCATAGGCTGCTTTGAATGCCACTCATCCGTTGCTGGATCATACACTGAGGCATCATCAATAGTGACCTGGGTGGAACCATAAGGATGGCCACCAATAACGTAGATTTTGTCGTTCACCACGCCAACTCCAAAACCAGTTTTCGCTAATCCCATCCGCGCCTTTGCCACCCACGAACCCTCCGAAGCCACAGAAGGTTCGATTGCGGTTATAGCGCGCGCTAGCTGAGTGATGAGTGTGTCACGGTCAACTATAACCTCGTTGAGATGGTCTATTTTACTCTGTAAAGATAAAGCATTGCTGTACTGGAATGCTGTCATCGCTAAGCTTAGAGCTAAAAGAACAGCGAGAATTATCACTGTCAACTTCAAAACAGTGTTCTTCCGTGAAACGAAGTTGCTCGTTTTCGCTTGCTTTAACCCTAGCTACGCTTTCTACCGTATCGACGCTGTGCAGCGCATCTTTTCCTTGGTCCGACAAGGTGTATTTTCCGTAATCGTCTGTTTTGATGAGTCCACCAAGTTTGCTTATGTGGTGTTGAAGGTGTCCGCTGCTCTCGATGCCGAGTTTCTTCTTTAAGTCCGCAAAGCCCAAGGGTTCGTCACTTAAGGCTTTCAGAAGCATTATGCGAGTAGGATGGCTGAGTGCGTCAAAAACCTCAGCTCGTTTTCTGTCCTCTTCAACATTCTCAACATCCATCTTTACTCATCACCAGAACTTAAGCTTTCAGCGATATTTAATACCTCGTAATTAGACCAAAAACACCTGTCACTTTTGCTTGTCTCAAAAGTTGATTTTGTGGTCTATTTTTCTGGACAATGGCTCTCGTTGTTGGAGTTAGCGATTGCGGTTCTTGAAGTACACCAGCAAAACCATGATGACAAACAACAATTTCAGTAACTTAGATGTCGGTCATGATCTGTTCTGTGATTCAATAATAACGTATGCTATGATAGCGACCCCGATTATCGTGAAAATAGCCGGCACTATCTCCGCCCAAATATGGGGCATTTGTTGCCCCCACCCAAAATCAACGAATATCAGCGAGAGCGCTATAACTCCAACAACGGCGGCAATCACGCAGATAACGATTGTTTTGATCTTTTTGGAGTTCGCCATTTCGTTCTCAGTATTAACGAGTTTGCTTTTAAATTCGACTAAATCCTTCAAGAAATGACCTGAGACGATGGCCACGCTTCCCACGCGAAAAGAACCGATCTGCTTAGGGCTTTGCACGTTCCAAATTAAAACAAAATCTGTACTAAAAAAAATTTAATCTCTTTTTCTCTCTCTTGCACACAAAAGCTTTCAGTTTAGGGTTTACGTTTCTTGAAGTAAATGACTAAGCCCGCGCCGACTAAAGTGGCTGATACGACTGAAATAACAATGGCCGCTAAAGTTGGGAAAGGCTCTGCAGGCAAGGGCGATGCTGAAGGTGACGGAGATGGTGATGCAGTAGGTGAAGGCGATGTCGAAAGCGGAAGTGGAAAGGAAGGCGTTGGGCGCGGGACTGGTAAGTTGAGGTTTGTCCAATAGGGCAGTTGGATTGATGCTGTTGAAATGTCATAATTCGTTATTAGTGGGTATGGGTCGGTATTGTTATCGTTTATTATGTATGGGATGTTGCCTACTCCTGTGCTGTCTATTTCACTAGCGTTAGGATACTTTGTATAATAGTCACCCCAGTAGTTGCCTAAATTGTGGTCGCTCCAAGTATTGGTTGAGAGAGTTAGGTTTTGTATGCTATTTCTTATACTGATGTCGCTGTATCGGTCATAAACAAAGGGGGTAGAAGCA